>DASWHH010000063.1:0-1545 GCA_036398295.1 bacterium | reverse complement strand
CCTCAGAGGTGATGGGGAAGCTCAAACTCACCCTGGGACTCAACCGATGTTTGGGGGAGGCCGTTCTGAGAAATTCCGGATTTTGCACGCCGGTGTCGACCGTTCCTGCGAGATTGGGATTGTATAGCGCCTTGGTGTCCAAAAACTCATAGCGCAACCCCACATTCAGAATAAACTGTCTGGAGAGTTCCATCTTGTCGAGGATGTAGACGGCCGCCTGCACTGGCTCGCGAGCATAGTACTGGTAGTCCGTGAAATTGGGATTTAATTCCGGATACGGAACAATGAATCGGCCTTGCTGTTCATCAAAGAGAAGTTCATAATCCTCCAGCACCAGGCGGTGATGCACAAACTCGCCGCCCAATTTGACTTCGTGGCTTGGCAGGACCTGGCTGACCACATCCAGCTTGGCCAGAATTGAGCGGGTCTCTTCGCGGCTTCGGATTAAATCTGTACCGCCGGCCAAGTAATCTGTGGGTGGAATGAGGTTGTTGGTGATTTCATTTTCAAAACTGGCCACATAGCGCGGGTCAAAGGGGTCTTCAAAAACGAAGGTTCTGCTTTTTGTGAAGTTGGCCCCAACTTTCAAGGTATAAAAGGTCTTGCTGCTTATGGCATGCGTCACCCCTACCGAATGGCTCATAGCATTGGTGAGTCTTTGCGGCCGTCCGTCGGGGTTGAATCGGAAGCGCCGAAAAGTGTTGATGCCCCCGGCCTCCCTCGGAAACCGTTCGCCATCGTCCAAAATCAGGTCGTACGATAGTTTGAGCTTGTTGCTGGGTTTCCACGCGAGTTTGGCGGTCAAATTCAAGTCGTCGCTGGTTACCATCGGCACAATTTCCCGGTCGCCATCGGCGCGAAAACGGGCGCCCGATGCGCCAAGCGGATCGATGATAAAATTGTCGCCGTCGATGAATAAAATTTCTTCCCGGTTGTAAACCCGCATTCCAAAAAGGTGGCCATCGTCATGTTCGCGCACGCCTGATGTGAAAAAGGTTACGTTCTTGCCCAAAAAGGGGATGGGACCACTAAAGGTCCATTCCATACGGCTGTGATTAAATGGAGCCACAGTACCGACATGAAAGAAAATGTCATCCCGGCTGCTGACATTGTCCCCGCTCCAGGATCTGAAAGAGCCGTGATAATCGGGACCGCCGTCTTTCGTGACAAAATTGATGACGCCGCTCAAGGCATTGCCGTACTCAGCGCTGAAGGTTCCGGCGGACACGGAAACCTCTTCGACCGCATTCGTAGCTAAGCCCACTGCCTGGGTGTTGCCAAAGGGATTATTAATGGAAATTCCGTTGACCTGGTAGGCAATTTCGTTGGAGCGGCCGCCGCGAATGTGAAGAGCGCCGTCATTGTCTTCAACAATACCGGCTTGTAGAGATATGACATCCCGGATTTGATCCACCGGCAGCGCTTCAATTTGCTCGGCAGTGACCGAGACCAGCGTGTTGGTCAGATCCTCTCTCACCAGCGGATTGCGTTCTCCAAAGACCTCCACCGCCGCCACTTCAACCGCGCTTGGATTCAAAGCTTGAT
>DASWHH010000062.1:0-4399 GCA_036398295.1 bacterium | reverse complement strand
TGGCGCTGGTCAACGATCCGAAAGTGGTTTTTCTCGATGAACCCACCACCGGCCTCGATCCACAGGCCCGCCGCAACCTCTGGGATATCATCTCCCAAATGAAATCCGATGACAAGACTGTGATTTTGACTACCCACTACATGGAAGAAGCGGAACGCCTCTGCGACCGCATCGCGATTTTGGACCGCGGGCGTATGATTGCCGAGGGTACGCCGCGGGAATTGATCTCCGTTCTCAAAGTGGAGAGCTGCTTAGAATTCACCGCCAACGGCCTCTTCGCAGGGGAGGAGCTGCAGGGGTTGCCGTTTGTCACGAAAGTGATGAGCAAAGGCGAACAGGTGGAGCTGTTTTCAAAGAATCCGCACCAAACATTGGTCACCTTGATCGAGCTTTCTAAAGCTAAAAACGCCGAGATCAAAGACCTGCACGTGCGTCGACCAACTCTGGAAGATTTATTTATCGAACTAACCGGCAGGAGCTTGCGGGAATGAAATTGCAAATGTTTTGGGGTCAGCTAAATCTTGAAATGAAACTGTTTTTGCGAGATCGCCAGGCGGTTTTTTGGACATTCTTCTTTCCGGTGTTTTTGGTCATGTTGTTTGGCTTTATTTTCAGCAAGCCCGATTCCATCAAATTTGGCGTTGGGATGGTAGACGAAGATCAGTCCGTGGCATCGCAGCAGATTATTTCCGCCCTGGAAAAAATCAGCGTACTGAGACTGGAACAGGGATCAAGGGAGGCGATCTCTAAGAAACTTCGTGAAAACGACAAGAACATGGCCATTTTCATCAGCGCTGGCTACGGCGATTCCCTCAAACTGGGTCACGCAAAAATTGCGGTGCTGTATGATCCGGCGCAAATGCAGGTTTTGCAAGTAGTCAACTCCATTCTCCGGCAGTTGGTAGATGAAATCAATTGGCGGCTGATTCAGGCCAGACCGGCCATTCAAATCGTCTCGACCCCGGTACAACCCGAACGCCGTGAGCTGCGTTACATCGATTTTCTGCTGCCAGGGGTCATCGCCATGAGTGTGGTATCCACCTGTCTGTTTTCCATTGGCATGGTGGTGGTGGCATATCGTGAGAAAGGTAAGCTGCGGCGGCTGTCGGTAACGCCGTTGCCAAAGTCCATTTTCATTGCCGGGCAGATCGTCAATCGCTATTTCATCGTCTTGCTGCAAGCCTTCTTGCTGATTGGGATCGGGATTTTCCTTTTCAAGGTACAAATCGTCGGCAGTATGTTTGATTTCGTCACCGCATTGACAATAGGCATGCTCGCTTTCATCGCTCTCGGATTTCTAATCGCCAGCATTGCGAAAACTACCGAGACCGCGTCGGGCATTGCCAACACCCTCTTCCTGCCGATGATGTTTTTGAGCGGTGTTTATTTTTCAGTTGACGGCGTACCAAAGTTTCTCAAACCAGTAGTCGAGTTTCTGCCGTTGACTCATTTGGTGAGGGCCATCCGCGCGATTTTCAACCACGGCCTTACAATTCCCGAGGTTTTGCCGCAGCTGGGCGTTCTCACTGTCTGGATGGTCGCATGCTTTGCGGTTTCGGTAAGACTGTTCAAGTGGGAGTGATCGCACGCGTAATTGTAGTCGATCTAACTGTTTTGCGTCATGGCGAGCGTCCCACGGGCTGTGAGCAGAAGCGTTTATGCTGAGTTTGAATATAGATCTTCATGGCCTACCTCAATCACCTATTTGCCGGTGCCGCTTTCTCCCTGAATCATCACGCGGCCGTCGGTGCGAATGACGCGTTCGAGAATCGCAAACACTTCCTCCATGTTGTTTAGTCGAATAGCGGGTTTTTCCGCAAGCCTGCTAAGGCCAGAACGTTCGCAGCTTTGAACTCGGGAACGAGCTACAGAACCTGTTGTAAGTGGTGGCATCGAGGCGATTCTACTTCTTCGTAATTTTGTACAGCGCATTGGAGCGATAGCCATCCGCAACGGCTTCAAAGAATTCGATCCATAACTCGTCTTCCGTGACATCGCAACGGGCGAAGCCGAATGCGGAATGGGAAAACAGGGTGTCGTCTTTGTGAGTCACCGCCGACAGTTTGCCGGCACTGCCGGAGATAATTTGAAAATGCTCGCTATCGATTTCCAAAAACTGCAGGTTATGTTCATGGCCGGAAAAATAAAACGGCACATCGTGTTTTTTCATCAGAGCGATCAAATCTTTTCGAAATCGCCGGTAGCTCGGGTTATCCAGATCCTGCAGCCGTTTGTAGAACAATTTATCAACGACGGTGAAAAGCGTAATCGGCGGGATCCACCAAATGGCGGTGCGAAAGCCGGCGTGCTTGCCGTGGCTTTTAACGGGATGGTGGCCCATTACAATTTTCCACCGCTTATCCTCGCTCAATAATGCCTCAAGCGTCTGCCAGTGCTTTTGCAGCAGGTCGTTATCTTTTTTTTGATAGATTTCCAAAATCACCTGCGTATCGATGGCATAAACGCCAAGCAAGCTTTCCCTGGCGGCTGGCACTCTCTCCGGAATGGTCAGCGCAAAAATTTCTGCCTCTTTAAGTTGGACATAATTGGTGGAGTCGTTGTTGTCTGAATTCAAGGACGGATCAATCGGATAATATCGCCAGTTGGGATACAACGCCTCGGCGGTAGTCTCCTGATGAATGATGTCGCCCCAGCCATATTTGCCGCCGGTGCGCCCTGCGTGATCGTGATTGCCGGGAATGATGTGATACCTTAGCTCGCGGCCATTGTATTTTACCTGAGAATAGATTTCGCCAAACGTCTGGTGCAAGAGTGTCGTAGTCAACGGCTCGTTCCAGCCTTCTTTAAGCCCGACCTCGTAGACGTTATCGCCCAATTCCAACACAAACGGCGCCTGGGTTCGATCGCTTGGCAGCTCGGCGACATTCTTCTTTAGCGCCAGTGCAACTGCCCGCTGGTTCTCGTTGCCGGTGCCCCAGTCTCCCAGTACATAAAACGTCAGCACTTCGCTGTGATTGGGCCGTTGCGCCGGGTCGCCAGGTCGAACGAAATCGTGATCGCTTAACTTTCGCAAGAAGGGTCTGGTATCGCTACAGCTTATCAACAGTACCAGGGAGAAGATCCACACGTGTCGGCAATAAATTCGCATCGTAACCTCGAAAAATATTTTTGAGAAAAGTAGGGATAAGTAAAGACAAAATCAACAAAAGCGTGCGACATTAGACAGCAATGTTTTTGCTTGCATTTTATATGCGCAGACCGTATTATAACCGAAATTTCAAACGACTACAGCCTTGCTCACACTCGACGCGGAAGGAGAATCAGAATGACGACCTCGAGTTTCAAAATTTTCTTCATTGCTTTGTGCTTTTTGGTAACGATCCACCAGGCGACCGCCCAGGACAAGATCATCACGATTCCGAAGCCGGTGCCCGGCGCCCCGTTTGAGGTGCAGGACACCGAAGATTTGTTTGGCAAGGCCTACCGCTGGTTTCACGACGGCGAAATTGAGTGGGCGGCGGACAGCCTGCGCAAGCTACTCAGCCTGTCGGATTTCAAAATCGATGAGCGCAACTATTACATCGTGGTGGCAAATTTTAACGACGACCTCTCGCCGGTGGGTTTGCTTCACGAAGGTTCAGCCTTCAACGACACGCGTCTGTATGGTTTGGCCCAGGATTCCTTACATTACGTCTTCATTACCAAACGCCAGAACGCCACCTCGTTTCTCTCTACGGTGCTGACGGCGAAGGCCTCGCCGTTTGAAGAGAACCTGCTCGATTTTCTGTCGCTCTTTCCACAAATTCCGATCTCTGCCCTCGACTTCGAAAGCGAGCAGAAAGTGTGGATCGATGTGCGCAAATATAATATTCCGAAGAAATTTCAGCAGAACTCCGACATCTCAATTATCGTGCGCGATTCGCTGAGAGCAAAGGAAAATTTGGCGGCGGCCGTTTTTGACAACACCGCGTTAGAACACTGGAGCTACGGCATCGCCACTGGCATCACCACCATCGATGACGTCGATTTCATCATCGGCGAAGATGGCCGCATCATCGTGCGCCCCAAACCCAAGGGCGATTTTGCGGTGTTTGGCGTCCTGAATTACCATTTTAAACCTGTCGACACCAAAGCCCCAACTCTTGCCAGCTCGTTTCATTTGTTGGCCGGCTTGCGCATCGAGAACACCATCGAGCCAATTCTCGGCCTGGGTTTCGGTGTCCCGGTTGGGATACCGGTTGAAGTGCATGTCTTTGCAGGTGGCAGCTTCCAGTTCGCCAATGAACTCAAAAGCGAATTTGTCGATGAATTTGAGGGGAATCAGCCAATTACGGACGACGTGAATCCTTTTAAGCTGACCATGCGCGCCCGTCCGCGTTTTGGTATCGAGCTGAAATTTCCTTGAAAGAAAATGCAAAATGAAAAATGTTAGGACCAT
>DASWHH010000061.1:0-6917 GCA_036398295.1 bacterium | reverse complement strand
AACAGATCAACCAAAAAACAAATGGCGCTGAATGCCCAGCGCCATTTACGATTCACTAAGAACTTTTTTCCTTTTTCTTCAAAAGGTCCTGGCGTGTAACGTGCAGTTTTTCAAAACTGCTTTGCGAGATAACGTAGTACCATTGCGCAAAGCGCTGGTTGAGATCGTCGGAGAGTTTTTTGCCAGCATCGACTTTCCGTTGCCATTCGTCATGTTTGTTTTGCAGTTCTTTGTTTTTCTTATCCGCGTCGGTCAAAAGGCTGTCGGGCTTGCTCTGAAAACTGCTGTCTTTGGGTGTGGGCGGTTCGGGGTCAAATTCCTTCCGGTCAAATTCGGTGGTGATGAACAGGTAGCGATTTTCGCCGGACCCGGTTTCATCCGCATCGCTGGTGTCGATGCCGGCGGTCACGGCCAGCCCGCTGCCGTACACGATTTCGCCAAAACGCAGGGTGTAGGTTACGCCGTCATTAGTGCGAGTCTGCATTTCGCCTTCATTGGAAACCAATTGGCCGTCGCGGGTGAAGTAGTAGCCTTTGCTTTGCAGCGACAGCATGTCGGATTGCGAAATCGCAACGCCGTCGCCGGCTCTCTCTAAACTCTGTGACAGACCTGCTGGTTTGGGGCGTACGCCGACAATGGACAGCTCATCGATGGCTCGCAACAGGTCATTCATTTTGGTTGTGTTAATTTCCTGGTCAGCCGGCTGTTTGTTGGCGATCCAGCTATCGCCTTCTTTGTCGAGGGCGAGCACGTCCCGCTGATCGATCATGCCGGTGCGCTCGTTTATGGAATAGTCCTTCAACGTGATCTGTTTGATGTTGTCCTTATTCACTTGCAGCAGATCGGATTCGATCCAATCGCTGAACTTAGTGGAGATGTCGATATCGACCCGCGCGGCGTAAACACGCTTTTGGTCGGGCAGCCGTACAAATCGGAATTTTTCCCGTCCCTCGACTTCCTTGCCAATAATGAAGTCGGCCAGAATCTGGTCGTTCGCTCCTTTGATGGTGACGCGCTGGCCGCGCCCTTGCAACGACGTGGCCGTTTCATCCAGTGGGTCAATGACTTTGCACGTTTCGTGGTCGGCGACGTTGTCAGATCGAAAGTCATCTCTCTTGATGCCGATCACCCCAGCCGCGGTTTTGGCGAGCCGGTCTTTGCCGTCAGCGGGATAATCGTGGTGCGAGGGAATAGTCCATAAGCCATTCTTGAATGTGACTTTGAACGGTACGGCCGATCCGGTCTCCTCGTCAAAGTTGATAACCTCCAAAGTTGCGGCTTCGTTAGGATCTTTGAAGTCTGGAAAAAACTCCTGCCCTTTATCAGAGAATTCATCGGGGGTGCTGCTGCCCGGCAGACTAATCAGAAACGCCAACAGGGCTAAACCGAGGGCGACACCGCCATAGGTTAAGGTTTTCTTAGTTTCGCTCATACTCACTCCTTCATTCTGTGTTGAAAGAATTATCTTTATTGTTCGAGGAGTAGTGGATTAATGGAGCAGGGGAGTGCTGCTAAAATCTGCGATTCGCAAATTCATCAATCCATTACTCCACTTCCGCATTACTCCAGTACTCCAAGTGCGGTTCAGCTTCGCAGCCGATGCGCCGCTGCTGCGCCCTCCCTTTCGCGCTTTTGACGGCGCAGGAAAATCCACACGCCCATCACAAACACTGGAATCGGCGGCCCAATTACCGCAAAGGTTTTGATATTGCCCTGTATGCTGTGAATCTGGCTCTCCATTTTTTCTTTGCTGCTTTGAATCTTCGCCTCTTTCTGCGCTTCGATATTCGCTTTCAAGGTTTCGAATTTACGGTTCTCGACCTCTTGCAGGTTTCTGGCCATGATTTGCTTGGTTTGCTCGTCGAGATCGGTGCGCTGACGGACTTCCCCGACTTTCTCGTTCAACCGCTGCTGGGCTTCGGAGAGCGCGCTTGCGGCATCCTTTTCTGCTTCATCTTCTTCTTTTCTGCGCTGCTCGGAATAATCGCGAATTTGTTTTTCGAGGGTTTCCAGCGTGCGGTATTTGACGCGTTTGTTGCGCAGCGCCACAAACGACTCGTCGCCAACGAGAACATCCATGCAGTTGAGGAAGAAGCTCACGTTATCGAAATTCAAATTACCAATTGCGCGTTTGCGAATTTCAAAAAACTCTTCGGAGATGAAATCGACATCCGCGATAAAAATTACATTGACGCTATCGCTGCTCGCCGTCGAGTCACTGCTGCTAAGTTGACCGTGAATGTGCGCCGCCAGTGCAAAGTCCTGGTTGCTGGGCCGCCGGCCGAACCCGGGCTGTACCAGCTGAATGCCAAAGAAGCTGCGCTGCACCAATTGATTGTAAAACACCGAGCCGGATTCCAGGCTGGACTTAACCAATGGTGTGAATTCGAGCTTCGCGCTGGCGGATTTACGAACGCTTCCCGGAAACAAGAAAACCAACTCCTGCAATCCCGCGCTGCTGGCCGCATTTTGATTAAAGCTCTCGGCATTCTGATTGCCGGTTCCCACAAAAACGATTTCCGGCTGCAATTGCGCCAGGTCGGGATGCGGGTTATAGGTGTCCCAGGTCACCTGGGTTTTGTTCCAGCTCAAGCCCAGCTGGTTGAGAAAACCTTGAACGTCGCCTTTCGGTTTGGGTGGCGGTCCCTGGTTTCGCATAAACGGATTGGTGTTCGCGCCACTTTCTTCAGATGGCGAAAGTCCAACGTTGACGATGGTCAAAGGGTCGTCGAGAATCAAAGTGGGACCACCGCCTTTGACGTAGGCTAACACGTTGTCCATTTCTTCCTGTGGCAGCGAAGAAGGCAGCGCCACCAGAAGCGCATCGTACTTCCCGGTGATGGGACTGTTCGCCGAAACCTGCTCGACGTCGTATTGTTTTTTTAGCTCATCGACAACCGGCCAGGGCGGGTTGCTGCGCATGCTTTGAAAATCGAATCCACCAAAAAGTTTTGCCTCGGTGTTGACGACGCCAATTTTTTTGCGTTCGGTTTTGGCAACCACCCGGATGCTGCGCGTCAGTTCATATTCCACCGGCAAGCCGCGGTCGAAGAATGGGATGACCTGCTCTTCGGCGCCGCAGGTGAAAGCGACTCCCAGGAACACCGGCGTGGTGCTGGCGCGCGGGCTGTCGGTGCTGGGGATGTCCTGCGGCGTGATGCCAAACTTCTCGCGGGCGTCGCGTGCTTCCTGGGTATAGGGTTCAGTTTCGTGGATGATCACCTCGACGCTGTTTCCACCCGCGGCGTCGATTTCCTTCAACGTGCTTAGCAAACTTTCGCGCGTTTGTACGTAATGCTGCGGCACATCTTTGCTGGCATACGCCTGGATGAAGACCTTACGATCGCCGGGCAGCTCGTCCAACAGTTGTTGTGTTTCATCAGCGAGGGAATGCAGGCCTTCGGCGGTCGCGTCAATGCGGAAACTGGCGTGACTTAAAATGGCGTTGACGCTGATGAGGGCAATCACAATCGCCACGGATCGCACAGCATGGTGCATCCACATTTTGTAGCCATCGGCCGCAACCGGCCAGTGCCGTTTTCCAATCAACAATACGTTCAGATAAATCATCGCCCCGGCGACAGACAGGAAATAAAGCAGGCCGGTAAACGTGATGACTCCGCGCGCAAAAGCCCCGAAGTGACCTGTCACGCCCAGGGGCTCCAACCAATTCCCCAATCCCTGGCTGATGATTGCAGCGGCAGAATCGACATAAACTAACAAGGCGCAGAACAGCGCTCCGAAAATGAACGCGATGGTCACATTGGCCGTGAGCAACGAGGCCAACATGCCAACCGCGATAAGCGCCGCGCCAATAAACCAGTAGCCCATGTAATTGCTGAACATCAGTCCCAGGTCCGGGCTGCCAAGAAAAATCAGCACGATAACATGACTGAACGATAAAATCAATGAAGCGGTGTAGATGCCAAGCGCCGCGAGGTATTTACCCAGCACCACCTCCAGATCGGTGGCCGGCAGTGTGAGCAGTAGTTCATCCGTGCCCTGTTTATGCTCCTCCGCCCAAATACCCATTGTCAGCGCCGGAACAAAAAACAACAGCAAAAATGGGAAAAGATTGTTGAGTTGGTCGAGATTGGCGAGATTATTCAAAAAGAAGCGATCCTGCCAGAAGGCCGCCCAGGCGCTAAGGAGAATAAAAATGGAAATGAAAAGATAGCCCGTGGGATTTGTGAAATAAATTCTCAGATCGCGTTTGACAATTGACAGAACGATTTTGAAGTTGATATTCATTCTGACGTTTTTGAGGTCGATCTTCATACCTGCGCCTCCTTGGCGGTCCCGCCGGTGCGGGATGTGCCACTTTCTGCTTCTATCTTAGGCGGTTTGCCGTAGTTGGTCAAACGATAAAATGGCGTTTCGAGCGAGCCGTTTTCTTTCAACTCTTTTGGCGCCCCGTCGAAAATCATCCGGCCGTCGTGCACGAACAGCACGCGATCGGCCACCGCTTCCACTTCCTGCAAAATGTGGGTAGAAAGCAGGATGGTTTTGGTTTTCCCCAATTTTCTGATGTTGTCACGGAATTCGCGAATCTGGTTGGGATCGAGGCCGGCGGTGGGTTCATCCATAATTAACACGTCCGGATCGTGTAACAGCGCTTGCGCCATTCCCACGCGCTGTTTGTATCCGCGTGAAAGCTTGTCAATGGGTTTCTCGAGGACCAGTTGCAGGGCGCACTGCTCCACGACATAGTCGAGGCGCTTCCTTAACAGATCCCCTTCGAGCCCGCGAACCTCGCCAAAAAATAGCAGTAGTTCTATGGGCGTCATGTTTTGATAGAGCGGGCCGTTCTCGGGAAGATATCCCAAGCATTTCACCGCCGCCAGCCGGTCTTTTTGGATGTCAAGTCCGGCAATAGCCGCCGAACCTGCGCTGGGGGCCAGAAAGCCGCTGAGAATTTTCATGGTGGTGGACTTGCCGGCGCCATTGGGGCCCAGAAAGGCCACGATCTGCCCTTCCGGGATCGAAAACGTGATGTCTTTGATCGCCACGAACGGACCGTAATACTTGCTCAGCCCGCGGGCTTCGATCATGACTTTTGCTGATTGATTCATACTCTCCTCTCAACTGGTTCAATTAAACGAAGTGATGAGCACATTAAACACTGGGTTAGATAACCACTTATTATAAAAGAAAATGTCTATTGGGTTATATGATAAGGAAAATTCACGAAATAAAAACGCATGAAGAGTAAAAGTGGTTCCCCTGGAAGACATTTTTTTCTTTCAATTAGAGCTGGGGCTGTCCAAAAAATCCGGTTTTCTTCATCCCGAGCGAAGTCGAGGGATGAAGAAACATACTCAAAAACAACATGCTTCGACGGAGTTTATCCTGAGGTTCGACGACACGGGGCCGTTTTTTTAGAAAAGACAAGTGGGTTGACCAAAGCGTTTTCCATAATTGTCATTTCGAAGCTGAGCGTAGCGAAGCGAGAAATCTGACGGAGAATAGATTCAGCGAATGCGCTCTCAACTTATTCGTGTTAGAATGTTCTGTGCCCCGCCAGATTTCTCACCCGACAATCGGCAGAGCCGATCCGCTTTTGCGGAAAAACGTCGGGTTCAAAATGACAATTCCGATGTCTTTAGAAGCGAAATCGAAGGGTGAAAGCAGTTCAGAGAAATGAACATGCCTCGACTCCGCCCGGCATGAAGGTAATCTAAGCTTCATGGCTTTTTGGACAGCACTACAGCGACACTTTATAGAACGCATTAAACAACAATTTGAACGTTCCGAACATCTGCCCGCGATGATGTACCCGGAATGCATACAAGAGGGCGCGGCCTTCGCCCACCGGAATCTCTGCCAGCGCAATCTTGTTCCACAGCCTGTCCTCGCCAACCACCCAGCCGCTTAACAGTAAGTTGCGGCCGCCGAAATATCCGGTTTCACCGATTTCGCGAGAAAAGGATTTCAATTCCAGGGCTACGGCACTATTCATGTAAATGGCCGCCCTGACCGGCATGCCAAAAGTCAGCGGTGATCTGGGATCGAGATTCAGCTCAAAAAGACTGCCGGGGGCGAAATAGTCATTATGTTTAACATCTTTCAAAACATTGGTTGCCGGCAAATGCAAATGCTCGCTGGCAAAATCGCACGCTTCGTCCAAAAACAGCACGGTGCCGCCGTCTTCCAAAAATTGCCTGACTTTTTCCTCACCGATTTTGTCGATTCCGCCCGAGTGTTCTTTTCTGACTTTCGGCTCCCCAAGCGTCGGCTCTGGCGCCTTCTGAAATTTTCCGTCCAGGATTAAATCGCTGTCCTGGCTGCTGAAGATGAGCACATCGAAATGATTGCGCCATCGCGGCCGCTCCTTGAAATCGGCGTTGCGCACAATCGTATATTCGAAGCCGAAATCGTCCATGATTAACCGCAGCCAGCCTTCGTCGTAGACCGAGGGGATCCATGGCTGATAGACGGCGATCCGTGCGGGCTGCAATTTTTTCATTTTGATGTTTGGGCCTGCTGAAAACCAGGTGAGGGGAGTTTCAAAAAATGCGACTTTCTCTTTAAGCGTCTGAATTTGTTGATTACTGATTTGAAACACAAACGTGCCAGGTGGGAGCTGAGCCGTTGGTTCGGGCAGTTGAAAGACTTCGAAGCCCGATTTCAAAAGTCCGTTTACCAATTTGTAGCTGTGAATATAACGGCATTCCACGGCGTACCACCCGGAAGTGATGTTGTCGGTTTGAACCGTCAACTTTGGCTCGGCGGTCCAACTCATTTGTGCGCTGAATGGCTCCGCAACGGGCACAGCAGTTACTCCCATTTGTAGCGGCAAGGTCCAGGCCGTGACGTCATAGGGTTGGCGGGGCGGCCCACCTGGATATTCGCGCAAATTGGGATAATGCTGAATCTCCATCAAGTCCTTGATGTACGCCCGCGCCGGCTGCGCCAGT
>DASWHH010000060.1:0-6922 GCA_036398295.1 bacterium | reverse complement strand
GCCGAGCACGGCACGCCGAGCGCCAGCAGCAGCGTGACGATGATGCGCTCCTTGGGAGTTTCGAGAATGCGGGTGGTGAGGGTGGCCATAGTGTCGCAGCCGAGTCCCAAAACCATTGGCAGCACTGCTTTGCCATTCAGTCCCAAAATCTTGAAAAAGCGATTGACGATCACCGCCAGCCGCGGCAGGTAGCCGGTGTCTTCTAAAATTCCGAAGGCGAGGAAAAACGTCGCCACCACCGGCAGTACAATCGCGATGGCATAAGAGAGCGCCATCGTGATCAGGCCGTATTCGCCGACGAGCATCTCATGAAGCAGGGGCAGGGGGGTGAGGAACGCGAACAGCTTTTCTGCTGCCGGGATAATCCATTGGCCGAAGAGCACTTCCTCGAACCAGCCCACCAGCGTGCCGGCGCCGAACACGCCTACGAACTTGTACATCGCGTAGAGCACGGCCAGCAGAACCAGTGGCCCCCAAATTGAATGCATCGAAACGCGGCTGAGGAAATCGGAAATTCTTTGATGCTTGCTTTGTTCGACTTTGTAAACTGCGCGATAGATGGACTCGGCTTTTTGCATCCGCCGCTGGTTGATAACGGCATTCACCGACTCGATGATCTGCGCTTGTAGCTTATGGCGGATGGCTTCAATTGTTTGCAGAGACTCGTGATCCAGGTTTTCGATGAGCCAGTCGCGCAGGCTATCGTCGCCGCAGAGAATCATCAACGCCAGGGCGCGTTTCGCGGCGACGGTATCCGGAAGGTGTTTTCCAATCGCCACGGCTGCTTCTTCGATTTCCCGAGGATAGGCAATGGTCAGCTTAGAGGCCAGGTTGTGATTGCAGATTTCATCCACGAGATGATGCAACCCGCGCTGGTTGATGGCAATTGTTTCCACCACCGATACGCCGAGAATTTCTGCGAGCTTTTTGCGATCGAGCTGCACGCCGCGGCTGCGCGCTTCATCCATCATGTTCAAGTTCAAAACGAACGGGACGCCCATCTCCGCCAATTGCACGGATAGAAAAAGCGCGCGCCGCAGATTTTTTGCGTCTGCCACCTGCACCACTAACCGCGGCTTCTCGTTGAGCAAAATGTTGCGCGTCACCACTTCGTCTTCGGAAAACGGTAGCAGGCTGTTCACGCCCGGCGTATCGATGACTTCGTCGGCGCTGCCGTTGTATTTGGCTTTGCCTTTGGTGATTTCAACAGTGGTGCCGGGGTAATTGGAAACGGTGACGTAGCGCCCGGTCAAATATCCGAAGATGACACTTTTGCCAACGTTGGGGTTGCCAACCAGAATGACTTTTCCGCGAAGCGGATCGCCTGCCTGCGCGGTCAGGGTATGTGAGTGATCCATGCCTGGTCTATTGCCAATCCTTGAATTGTGAAAATTTCTGTTTAAGCGCCTGGATAACAATATTTTCGGCATCGCTGAGAGAAAGTGTACCCAAATTCAGAACCAAGTCGTAGCTTGAAACCTCCTCGAAGTCGTGATGGAAAAACCGATGCAGGAATGCCTGCCGCTCTTTGTCCGTCAGGTGAACACGCGTGAAGGCTTCCTTTTCGCCGATCTCGAATTTTTTCATAATGAAGTCGATGCGATGCTGCAGCGGCGCCGTAACTCGCAGCTTCAACGACCGGTGACAGGGGAGAATGAAATTAGCGCCGCGACCCAGGATGATCGCGCGCCCCTGTTCGCCGATGGTGGTGATGGTGGTCACCAGGTGCTTAAAATATTTGTCGCTGCCCAGCGCGTGGTGGTCCAGCAGCGTGAACACCCAGTTGTGAATTTCGTTCTGGGTTTTCTCGTCAAACATCTCCACCATGTTCTGTCGAACATGGGCGTTTTGTGCAATGTACTCCACCAGCTCGCGGTCGAAAATTTTCCAGCCCAATCGCTGTGACAATGCCAGCGCGAATTCTTCTCCCTGACTCCCTAATTCTTTCGAAATCGTGATGCTCGGCAGGGTGCTCTCTTTTCTCGTGACCGCGCTTTTTTTAAAAGCTTGTTCCCACAGTCTGAATTGCCGCGTGATGAGTGGCTCCATTGGGATGTTGTTTTGAACTTTCAATGGTATCACCCCCTTTCAAAAAGGTTTTGGGTTTTTATAAAAGATCATATAAACAAAGCTCATACCAAAACCCGGCGGATCAGGACAAATGGTGTAAGTGTCGATAATTAAATGGCTTGTAGTTTTTGTGAATTTTTCAAAAAGCCTCAGGATTTTTAATAATGAGAAAAGGTGGCGGGGGTTTTCTTAAAAATACAAAAGCCGGGGAGAGCCCCATTTTCTGAAATTTCGGCTATCCGTTTGGCCTCTAAGCCAATTTGCCCTCAATCAGTAGTGCGAACATGCCGCGCTGCGCCAGCCCAATGCCGGTAGTATCGGCATACGCGCGTAACGAATTTCGACTTCACCTATGGTTTCGTCGCCTGGCTTCGTAGCACAATATTTATCAGATGAACGGAGGGATTAAATACTGTTCATCCTGTCAAAAAACGGAGGCGCATGAGGAACAACCCATGGCCGAGCGTTCGGCGGTGACCAACTCGGGTGTAAGCAGGTCGTCGGTTGTGACCTTTAATGGGCTGGTGCTTGTCAGAGTTGCGTCAACCTTGCCGCGTTGCTTTCTTCCAAGTAGGCCGGATTCCAAAACGCGATTGAATGCGGCCTACTTTTCCATCGGTACATTGGAGCGAACTGATTCCGCCCTTGCGGTGGATTACAGCTTGTACACTATGTCGGCCAGCGCTTCATAATCCTCATGGGCGGCAGAAAACTGGTTGAACATCTCGGCGTCCGCGCCGCCCTGGCAGGCGTCATAGAACAGCCGGGTTTTTGCCAGCATCGCATCGGCCAGGCTATCGATTTGGGCTTTTTGCGCGGCGAATTTTTCCGGGATGTCCGTTGTGGCCACTGTTTCGGCGCACTGCAGCAGCGCCGACGCGTTGGCTTTAAACGCGGCCACGTCCTGGTTGGGCAGCGCCTGGTGCATGAGCGGCCGCAACACGCGATGATATTCGTCCATGGCTTTTAGAAAACTGTTTTCAGTAGTCGCTGATGCCTGTTCGGTTTCGGATTGTTTCTGGCAAGCGAGTGTCGGGATTAACATTGCCATCAGCATCCAACAGAGCCATTTTTTCATTACGGTTCCTCCTTGTGGTTAAAAGGCTAGTTTACTTGATTGAAACGCTTTTCTTCTCAATCGTTTCAAAATTTGAATCTCAACGTAGGGGCGATTCATGAATCGCCCCTACGTTTTTTTATAAATCGCGATCTACAAAAAGGTAGGTCAAACCTGCCGCAAACCCGAAGGGCATGGGAACACCCAGCGCCGCTGTTTGCTGTTTGAAGGGGAAAATCCAAGAATGTGCTGATGGAATGTGCGAAAAACTAAATTCGATTTGGCTCAACTCAGCAAGTCCGGCGGGATTGAACAGAGGCGCCCAGACTCCGGTCCGATGAGCGACTCCTGACACGCCCAACGCAGTGCTCACAGGGTCGCTGGGGCGAAGAGTCTGCGGAGCAACATAAGTGTTAAAGAAGATGCCTTGAGCAGGAGTAATTGAGTTGGTTAAAATTAGGCTGGCCGCAAAAAATAGCAATAGTCTCTTCATCGTCGTCATCTCTTGTCAAATCGTTCATCACAAAAACTAATTCTTTCAAATGGGGAAAACTTTGGCTATTAACGAATCACGATTCACGTCTCACGTTTGATGTTTCACCTTTCACGTCACAAACCACCCCCTGACGCCCTCCTGGTTCAATTATTAATTATCAATTGACAATTAAAAGGAGGGGAAAGATGATTTCCAAATCCGTGTTTGTCCGTGCCACTACGTGGTAAAAAACTAAGCTCCTAAAATCGATCTCTCCCCGGCCTGGGCATCCACCACGGCGATGGCCGTCATGTTCACCACGTCGACCTCGTTGAAGTCGCCGATTTGCAGCACGTGCACCGGTTTGCGCATGCCCATCAGAATCGGGCCGATAGCATCCACACCGCTCAGAGTTTGCAAGAGCTTGTACGCCACGTTGCCGGCTTCGAGGTTCGGGAAAATCAGCACGTTCGCGCCGCCTTTACCCTTCAACGGACTGAACGGATAGGTTTCATCGATGATCTCCGGCGCCACCGCGGTGTTGGCCTGCATCTCGCCATCGATGATGAAATCCGGGTTGCGGCGTTTGACGATCTCCACCGCCTGCCGCACTTTGTCCGCCAGCGGATGACGGGTGCTGCCGTAATTTGAGAACGACAACATCGCCACGCGCGGCTCAACGTCGAAGCGGCGCACCTCTTTGGCGCACAAGATCGCAATGTCAGCCAGATCCTCCGCCGTCGGATTGATGTTGACGGTCGCGTCCGCAAAAAACAACACGCGATCTTTGAACACCATCATGTACAATCCCGCGACCCTTTGCACATCCGGGCGCGTGCCGATGATTTGCAGCGCCGGGCGAATGGTTTCGGGGTACGCGTTGGTGAGTCCGGAGACGAGGCCGTCAGCGTCGCCCATGTGCACCATCATCGCGCCGAAATAATTGCGCCGCCGCATGGTCTGCACCGCTTCCGAGTGAGTGACACCCTTGCGCTGGCGCAGGTGGTAAAACATATCGACGTACATCTTCATTTTGTCCGATTTCATCGGATCGATGATCTCCACCCCAGAATCCAAATAGAGATGCAGGTCATGAATCTTTTGCTCGATGACCTCGCGCTTGCCGAGCAGAATCGGCTTGGCCAGACCTTCATCCAGGACGATTTCCGTGGCCTTGAGAATCGACTCGTGATCGCCTTCGGGATAGACGATGCGCTTCGGATCTTTCTTCGCTTTGTTGATGACCTTGCGCATCACTTTGCGGGACATGCCGAGCCGCGCTTCCAACTTCTCTTTGTATTCCTCGATGTCGATTTTCAGGCGCGCCACGCCGCTGTCCATAGCGGCCTTCGCCACCGCCGTCGCCTCCCAAATCAACACACGCGAATCAAACGGTTTGGGGATAATGTACTGCCGGCCAAATTCGATGTGCTCCGCGCGGTACACCATCATCACGGAATAAGGAACCGGTTCTTTGGTCAACTCCGCCAGCGCCTTTGACGCCGCCACTTTCATTTCCTCGTTGATGGTGGTGGCCATCACGTCGAGCGCGCCGCGGAAGATGAACGGAAATCCCAGCACGTTGTTGACCTGATTCGGGAAGTCGCTGCGGCCGGTGGCCATAATCAAATCGTCGCGGACGGACATGGCTTCTTCGTACGGAATTTCCGGGTCGGGATTCGCCATCGCGAAGATGATCGGATTGTCCGCCATCGAGCGCACCATCTCCTTGGTGACGATGTTTGCGCCGGAAAGGCCGGAGAACACGTCCGCGCCCTTCATCGCATCGGCGAGGGTGCGCGCTTCCGTTTCCACCGCGAAAAATTCTTTGTAGGGATTCATGCCCTCTTTGCGGCCTTTGTAGATCACGCCTTTGGTGTCGCACATCATGATGTTTTTCCGTTTGAGGCCGAGCTGCATGTAAAATTTCGCGCAGGCGATACCGGCCGCGCCGGCGCCGCTGATCACCAGCCGCACTTTGTCGATGGGCTTCTTCACGATTTCCAGCGCGTTCAGCAGTCCCGCGCCGGAGATGATGGCGGTGCCGTGCTGGTCGTCGTGGAACACCGGGATGTTCATCTGCTTCTTCAGCTCCTCCTCGATGTAGAAACATTCCGGCGCTTTGATGTCTTCAAGGTTGATGCCGCCGAAGGTGGGCTCCAGAAGTTTCACGGTGCGGATGATGTCGTCGGCATTGTGGGTGTCGATCTCGATGTCGAACACGTCGATGTCGGCGAAGCGTTTGAACAGCACGCCCTTGCCTTCCATCACCGGCTTGCCGGCCGCCGCGCCGATGTCCCCGAGGCCTAGCACCGCGGTGCCGTTGGAGACCACCGCCACCAGGTTGCCTTTGGAAGTGTACTTGTAAACGTCGTCGGGATTCTTGTGAATTTCCCGGCAGGGTTCGGCCACACCGGGCGTGTAGGCCAGCGACAAATCTTTTTGGGTCACACACGGCTTGGTGGGAACGACTTCCACTTTGCCGCGGCGTTCGCGCTCGTGGTATTGCAGCGCTTCTTCACGGTTTATCATTTTATGCTCCTTATTTTGTTTGCGTTAGAGGAAAGATGAAGTGCCTTTCTAAAAGAAACTATGTGCAGTGTCATTCCCGCATGTTTTTAGCGGGAATCCATTTAGGGTAATAGTGGATGCCCGACAAGAGCATTCGGGCATGACAACCAAAGCGCCACTGCCACTCTCGTGCTCGCCGGGGATTTATTCTCCGCGCTCGGCCCGCCATAAATCCCCAGCGGAACCAATGAATTCGGAATTGAATTCCAAAAGCAATTCGTTCCGCGCGGGATTACTTGGCAAAAACGGCGCGGAGAAACAAATCCCGCGCGAGCAACCCGCGCGATCTCCGCAAGGCAGCACGGTTCATTCACCCACTAATCCATTAATCCACCAATCCACTCCAAAACTCCAGAACTCCAATACTCCAACAGCATTGACCTCCCCCTAACCCCCTCCTAAAAACAGGAGGGGGGAATTCGGCTCTGCGCTACGCCTCCTCCAGCCACGCAATCGCCTCCGCTTCGTCCGTGAACAAACGGACATTGTAGCCGGCGTTTCGGGATAGCGTTTCGATAAAGTCATGCGACTTATCTCCGGGACTCACGAGAATCGCCGAGCGCGCGGTTTTGTCGAGTTTCATATCGGCCATTTCTTTGTGAGCATATTGATAGTTCAGCAGCGTGCTCGCCACGTTGCGCGCCTCACGGACATCGAACAAAAAAGCTTTGAGATTGTGCCGGCTGCCCTGACCCGCCGCATCCTTTGAAAACTGCCGTGCCAGCTCCGTGGTGATGGCGGCCGTCACT
>DASWHH010000059.1:0-4958 GCA_036398295.1 bacterium | reverse complement strand
GCCGGGGAAGTTCATGATTACCAGAAATGACCTCGAGTATCTCAAATCGGGATACAAAATTTTTGCGATGGCGGTATTTGTACTTTTGCTTGGGCGGCTGGCGCAGGTACAGCTGTGGAATTGGGATAAATATTTCAGAGAATCTGAGCGCAACCGCATTCGCGAAATCATTCTTGATCCGCCGCGGGGCATCATTTACGATCGCCATGGCGAGATTCTGGTAGATAATCGGCCAGCCTACTCAGTGTCCGTCATCCCTTATGAAGTTTTGAAATATGAGGGCCCGGTGAAGCTATTAGCAGACATTCTGGATCAACCGGCGGCTAACCTCAAACAGAAAATAAAGAAGGAGAAGATCAGCAATTTTCTACCGGTGAAAGTGAAGCGCCAAATCGATTTCCCGGTGTTGAGCACATTGGAAGAATCACGGCTGGATTTGCCAGGCGTGTTTCATACCATCGAATCGAAGCGGTTTTATCCCGGCGGTGTGAACGCACCGCATATTTTCGGTTACCTGGGGGAAATCACCTCTGAAGAGCTCATCAAATGGAAGGACAGCGGCTATCGCATGGGCGATCTCATCGGAAAGAGCGGCTTGGAACTGCAGTATGAGCGTTTTCTACGCGGCGAGCCGGGCATCAAGTATGTTGAAGTTGATGTGCTTGGGCGGGAAATCAAGGACTTGCCAGAGCTCTCGTTTCAGTCGCCCAAGTCCGGCCAGCATCTTTACCTGACGATCGCGGCGAAATTACAGCGCTACCTCGAGACGGTGATGAGCGGCAGACGCGGAGCTGCAGTGGTCCTTGACCCGCGTAACGGAGATGTTCTTGCCATTTTGGGCAAGCCGGATTATGATCCCGAAGTTTTTTCCAGCCCATTAACCCCGGAAATATGGAATGAACTTGTCAACGATGAAGGGCATCCGCTTTACAATCGGGTATGTCAAAGTCTATATCCGCCGGGTTCCACATTCAAGCTGGTGCTCGCCGCGGCGGCCCTTGAAACCGGCAGGGCTAATTTTGAGCAGAAGATCTTCTGTTCCGGGAGCTATCGCCTCGGCAATCGGGCATTTGATTGCTGGAAGCAAGGCGGCCACGGCGAAGTCAATTTCTTCGATGCCATCGAACAGTCGTGCAATGTCTATTTTTATACCAAGGGACTGGAAGTCGGCTTGGAAAATTGGTCGAAATACTCGCGGCTCTTCGGCTTCGGAAGTCTCACCGGTCTCGATTTGCCTAACGAGAGCGCCGGATTGGTGCCTGACAAAAACTATTTCGACCGGAAGTATGGGGTACGCAAGTGGAGCAGAGGTTTGATCTTGAATCTCGCTGTCGGCCAGGGGGACTTATTGGCGACGCCATTGCAGATGGCCTACTTGGCTATGATATTGGGAAACGAAGGCAAGGCCTATAAGCCGCACATGTTGCGAAAAATTGTGGACCCGGTCACACATCAGACAGCTTACCCCAGGATTGATTCCGTACGCGTTCGGGAGATTGCGCCGGCAACCTATCAAAAAATAAAACAGGGCATGTACCTGGTTGTGAATGGTCCGCGTGGCACCGGCCGGGGTTCGTGGATTCCGAAAATAAAGGTCTGCGGTAAGACTGGCACGGCTCAGAATCCTCATGGTGAGTCGCATGCGTGGTTCATTGGATTCGCTCCGATGGAAAATCCGGAAATTGCTTTCTGCATTTTGGTTGAAAATGGCGGTGGCGGGGGTGCAGTCGCGGCTCCTATTGCCAGGGGATTGCTATCGGTTCATTTTGAAGACAGAATGATGGCGGCAAACGAAAAAAATGTTGCAAGAAAACCGACTGTTTCGACAAATTGACCTGGGATTATTGGTGACGGTTATCGCCTTAACCATTTGTGGGCTGATGGCGATTTTCAGCGCCACACATAGCAGCGAGTCCGCTATCATAAAACTAAACTTCAAAAGACAGCTTATCTGGGTCACTTTCGGATGTCTGGTGTTGACTTTAACGGCTTTGATCCCAAATCGCTTCTACCACAAATACGCGTACCACGCCTACGCTATAACGTTTGTACTTCTGGTAGTGGTGCTTTTTATCGGGACTGGTGCTGGCACCCGGCGCTGGTTAACAATTGGGCCGGTCTGGATTCAACCCGTTGAATTCGCTAAAATCGGCGCGGTCATGGCCCTGGCTAAGTATTTGAGCCAGGACCATCGCAAATTGGATAAGGTGCTGGACGTGAGCATCGCTTTTGCTATTGTGATAATGCCAATGATTCTGGTGGTTAGACAGCCTGACCTGGGTTCATCCCTGGTGTTTCTGGCGGTTATCTTGCCGATCTTGCACTGGGCGGGTCTATCGCACATCGCGCTCTTTGCGTTGACCGCGCCGATCATCAGCTTAGTGTGCGCTTTCAACTACTATTCTTTTCTCATCGCGATGATAGCGATTAGCGTTGTGCTGCTCTTGTCGCGGAGGGGCATGATGTTTTTTCTGACTAATTTTTTCATCAACATCGGCGTTGGCGTGTTCACGCCCATCATTTGGAATTTGCTCAAAGAATACCAAAAGCAGCGAATTCTAACCTTCCTGGGCCTGGTGACCGATCCGCAGGGATTGGGTTATCAAGTGATTCAATCCAAAGTTGCGATCGGATCTGGCGGATTTTTCGGCAAAGGTTTTTTGCAAGGAACGCAAACCCACCTGCGATTTCTGCCGGAGCAGCACACGGATTTCATCTTTTGCGTCATCGGCGAAGAGTTTGGATTTGTTGGCGCCATCGTAATTCTCTCTCTTTTTCTTTTCCTGATTCTGAGATGCATCGGCATTTCCGTCAATGCGAGAACCAAATTTGAGAGTCTGTTGGTTTTCGGCTGCACCATCATTTTTCTTTTTCAGATTTCAGTTAACATCGGCATGACCATTGGTATTATGCCGGTCACTGGTATCCCGCTGCCGTTTCTAAGCTACGGCGGATCATCGCTCATCATGAGCTTTGTCGGCGTTGGCTTGGCGCTGAACGCGGCGCGAAAACGCTTTGAATATGACTAATGGCCCGGGGGTTCCCGAGTGGTTTACTTTCATATCATTAGTCAAAACAAGAGCTAATCTAAAAATTCATCTTGACTTTTAGTTTTCTGTTTAATAACTTTATTTATACTTTAAATATCAATATTATATAAGGCATTACGATGAAAACAAAATGTCTGATTGTTGCAGGCCTGGTGTTGTTGTGTGACACCAGCCAAGGGGTGTTTGCGGGCGACTGGGTGTTTGGCATTGGTTTTCAAACTGGAATCAGCCGCATCGAAGCCGACAGAGATGGCAAGCTGAGCCCGATGGTGTCAGGGCATCTGCGGGCTTTGCCGATTCCCTATTTGGCCATCAATGGCGAACTCGGCTATTCGCGGTTAGGTTACGCCAATTTAGCGGGCAGCCCCAGAACCGAAATCATTCCGTTTGAGCTCAGCGGCATGTTCAACTTTCTGCCGTTCAAAAAAGTCAATCCGTATGTATTCATTGGCGGCGGTGGCGTTTGGTGGGCAGCCAAAAGTAACGCCGGTACGGCGCAGGATGGACTGGATTCTTTTTTGAAGACCGGCGGCGGCCTGGAGTTTCGAGTCACGCCCAGCATTGCATTGAATGTGGGCGCCAGTTTCCGTTACTCTTTGACGGAGGCTTTCGACCAGCTTTTTTTTGGCGATGAGAATGATCAGGTTTTGGATGTGCACGCGGGCTTCACATATTATTTTGCGAGAATCAAAAATGATCGCGATCGCGACGGCATTCCTAATGAATTGGATTTGATGCCGGAAATCGCCGAGGACAAGGATGGCTATATGGATCACGATGGCATCCCGGAAAAGAACCCGAGCGCCCTGGCGCTCAGTACTTTTGATACGCCGCTCGGCAACGAAACCAACAGCGATGGCGCATCCCCAGTTGTCATCCATAATTTGGTCACCCAGGCTGAGTTAGGAGGCAACATCGCCATCAAAGCTCAGGTCTATTCCAATGTGGCGCTGCGGGTAGTGGCAGCCCTTTATAGGCCAATCGGAACGCCAAATTGGAATGTGGTTCGCCTGGAAGATCGCGGTGCCAATTCGTATCTCGGCGACATCCCGGGCTACGCTGTCACCAGTTCCGGACTGGAATATTGCGTCGTGGCAGTGGACGAAACACTCAGCGGCATTGGGTATTCCGGATTACCCAGCAAGCCAGTTACTGTAAAGATTTCGCCAAGCGGTAAACCCTGGCGTATCGCAGGAGGTGCGGCTGGAGCGGCAGCAATTGGTACTGCCTCCTACATTGTTTTGAGAAAACAAAATTAATCTAAGGTGGATGGAGCCAATGGAGGTCGGTATGACTAACACACGTTTCTTGAGCAAAACTTTCCCACTAATTCTCATCGCTGGTCTGGTGTTTGCTTTTATTTTTGGGTGCGGCGCTTCACGACAGAGCACAGAGGGCGAAGATGTTAACATTGACGAGCTGCTTGGCGACGAGAACACAGCGACGACCAGTCAGAATTCGGACGAAGACGAAGTCTTGAGGCTGTTGGGTATAACGCCCCAGCCGGCCGCGGAATCAACCCCGGGCGCACCCACGGAATCGGCTGCGCCCCTCGAGAGTGAGATCTCAAATCTGCAAGACGAGTTGACAGAAAAGGATCGAGAGATTTCCTCACTGAGATCAGAGATCACTCAAAGAGAATCCAAAATCAGCGAGTTGCAGTCGCAGATCGAGACGCCAGCTGCGCGCAGCAATTCTGTGCGTTCCGGCAGCTTCGCTGATGCCTCTACGGATTTCCGGGGCCGTTATCAGAACGCCCTAAACCAGTTTAACTCGCGCAATTATCAGCAAGCGTTATCTTCCTTCAACGAGCTACTTGCCACCGATCCCAACAACTCTCTTTCGGACAACTGTCAGTATTGGATTGGTGAATGTTATTACGCCATGGGGAATTACAATCAGGCGGTC
>DASWHH010000058.1:0-1948 GCA_036398295.1 bacterium | reverse complement strand
TTCTCTTGTGATAGCTGCGTGTTCACTGTCTCGGTGTCACATCTTTCACATTGTTAGTGCTCAACCGCTGGATGCCCGACAAGAGCAGTCGGGCATGACAGGTCCCCCCGTTGTCATTCCCGCGTGCTTTTGGCGGGAATCCATTTGCGGCAGTGATGCATGTCCGACAAAAGCATTCGGGCGACAGGGGACTCTACGACTTTGTCTTTTTCAATTCAGCGAGCGCTCTTTCCAACGCTTGTACACAGGCCTGATTTTCCGAACGCGTCCCCACACTTATGCGGAGCTTTTTCTGCAAGCGCGGATGATACCCCGAAATATCGCGGATCAAAATCCCGTGTGCGATCATTTTTTCAAAGACAGCATCGGCAGGATACGGCGTTTCGATCATCACAAAATTCGCCGAAGATGGAAATGCCGTGACAGCAGCAATAGCAGCCAACTCTCGAAGGAATGCTTCTTTTTCATAAAGCAAGCTCTCGACGCGTTGCGATATCACTTCTGGATGATCCAACAATTTGCAGGCCGCGGTTTCGCTCAGAATATTTAAATTGTACGGCAATTTCACTTTCTGAAATTCGCTGACCAATTGTGGCGAGGCAATCAAATAACCGATGCGCAATCCGGCGAGTCCCATTGCCTTGGAGAAAGTGCGCGTGATGACGAGATTTTCAAATTCTCCCAACAAAGGCAGAGCGCTAGTTTGGGTAAATTCAAAATAGGCCTCGTCAACCACAACCAACCCCCCGGCGGTCGGCAGAATTTTTCTCAGACTTTGGGTCGGCAACACCACGCCGGTAGGACTGTTGGGCGAACACAAAACGCAAATTTCAGTTTTGGATGTTTCGAGCGCGGTCAAAATCTTTTCAGCGGGAAACGACCAGTCGTCTTCAAATTCCAGGGTGATCAAATCAGCGTCGCACACCCGGGCGAGTTGTTGATAAATCGGAAAGGTTGGAACCACCGTCAATAGCTTTTTCCCCGGTGACAATACTGCGGTGAATACCATTTGCAGGATTTCATTTGAGCCGTTGCCAATCAGCAACCGCTCCGGCTCAACAGCCAAATGGTCGGCCAGTTTTTCCTGCAAGCGCGTTTTAGAAAATTCCGGATAGCGATTCCACGAAACGGCACGCAGTTCGTCGAGTATTTCGCTTTTCAACCAGCCGGGTAAATCATCGGGATGCTCGTTCTGGTTGATCTTGATTTCATAGTCGCGCGATTTCAAATGATAGGCTGAGATTGCGCGGACAGCCGGGCGGATGGCATTCAGCTTATCGTTCATTTCGACACTCAATTGCGAGTTTGTGATTTATCAATCCCTCCAATTCGGCAAAGCGGGCGATGTGTTCGGCGTCATTGCCGAAGCGCTGTTTTGAGTATTGCACCAGCGAAGAAGATTTTACAAAGTCGAAAACACTCAGCGGCGAAGCGAAACGCGCCGTGGCTGCCGTAGGCAAAACGTGATTCGCGCCCGCGAAATAATCTCCCACCGCCACCGGTGAAAATTCGCCTAAGAAAATCGCTCCGGCGTTACGAATAAGTGGCAGCATCTGCTGCGGATTTTCAGTCATGACCTGCAAGTGTTCCGGTGCAATCCGGTTGACGAGGTGGGCGCCCTCCGAAATATCCGCCACCAGAATTATCGCTCCCTGATTGTTCAAGGACTTTTCCAGAATCTCTTTTCTGGAAAGCCCCGGCAGCCACTTCTCGATCGTCGTGTGTGTTGCGTTTGCAAGTCTCTCGGATGTTGTAACCAAAATGGCCCGGGCATCGGGATCATGCTCAGCTTGTGCCAACAGATCGCGCGCGACGAATTCTGGACTGGCGCTGTCATCGGCCAACACCACTACTTCCGATGGGCCGGCTAAACTGTCGATGCCCACGTCGCCGAACACCTGTCGCTTGGCTTCGTTGACGAAGGCGTTACCTGGTCCGACGATCTTGT
>DASWHH010000057.1:0-1917 GCA_036398295.1 bacterium | reverse complement strand
CCTTGAAAAGTGAAAATGATTAGTACGCCCGAGAGGACTTGAACCCCTAACCTCTTGGTCCGTAGCCAAGCGTTCTATCCAGTTGAACTACGGGCGCAGGAAAGATGACTACTATTCGATTGGTGCTTCGTAGCGCATACGGGAGTCGAACCCGTGTTACCGGCGTGAGAGGCCAGCGTCCTAGGCCACTAGACGAATGCGCCAATTTCGAATTGCGAATATAGTATTTGGGGATTTGAAATGCAAGCGATATTTCCTCGCAGGAAGCTCACAAACCGCGTTGTTTCGGGGGAATTACCTCGTCGCCAACGACTGCTTTTTCAAGGACAAATCTGCTTTGACTGGACGCCTATTCCCGCGTCAGACTCTACCGCGGAGGCATCCGGCCAACCACAGCAATCAGGCTCAAATCCGGCAAGAATACAGACTCCCCGGAAATGGACCCGACATTTCTCTAGTGAAAATCCACCCACTCCGGCGGCACCAGTTTTTCAAGCGAAGCCCGCCATTCGCCGGACAACAAATTCAGGCCAATTTGGTAAGAAGCATTCATCCAGCCGAATCCTTCTCTGGTCATGTAAGAAAACTCAGTGCCCACGTTGCCATACTCAGCAAAGACTTTGTGCGAGCGGGTGACGACATTATATTTTTCGGGGATGGTGCCGTTGTAATTCTCCGCGTTTCTGACGATAGTGTAAAGCCATTTGTAGATGAGCCGGCCGGCGATTTGATCCTGGCCGTAGTTGCGCAATGCCTGCCAGATCAAGATTTGGTGCGGCGCCCAACCGAATGGGTAATCCCACTGTCGCTCCAGTCCGGCTATGCCGTAACGCTCCCTGCTTTCCTGTGCCGTGCTGAGGACGCCGCCGTTGCTTTCCAGGTGCGACAAAGCTGCGTGAATGCACCGCTCGGCGGCCTGTTCATCCAGGATTCGAGTTTCCGGCTGGTGCGGCCGCCATGCCCAGAGCGGGTAAAAAGTCGTGGCGCTGATGTAATCCGACTGAACCCGATTCACAAAATCATAGTCGAAAAACATTTTCTTGTGGTCATTCCACAAGTATTTGAGCAGCAGCGCCTTTCTTCCTTGCGCGCGGGCGGCCCATTCGCCGCTCTTTTCACTGGAAATGGCGTCATCAAAAACTTCTTTCAGTATGTAGGCGATGTCGATTTCATATTTGTAAAGCAGAGAGTTCAAATCCACGGTTACAAAATTGGCGCCGCGGTCGTCGCCATTGCGGCGCCAGCGGTAGGTGGTGTCGTGCCCGGATTCCCGCACGGCGCGATCGTGGCGGAAAAAGGCATCGAGCTCCGCGTCGTTTATCTCGCCAGCCTTGTAGCGTTTCTTGAATTCTGCCAATCCAAAATGATGCTTGTCCGCGAACTCCTGAAAAATCTCATCAAAATGGTCCGGCTCGACTTCGGGCGGCACGCCGATGCCGCTGCCGTAATAGCGGCTGAGGCCGGTTTCCGTCAACCGGTCTTTGTTCATCCAGACGGTGTGATATTCTTGAATCGCCGCTCGCAGCGCCATTTTCAGCCATTCCTTCGAATGGTCATTTTGCGGCAAGGCTTCGTAGACCGACAACGCCATCGAGGTGAGAAAAGGCGGTTGCGAGCGTGTCAAATAATAGCTGCGGTTGGCATTGAGAATTTTGCCATAGTGCTCGATTTCGTAAATAAAATTATCGACCAAGGCCTTGGCCAAATCGATTCTGCCGTCCTGCAACAAACCCAGCGCCTCGAAATAGCTGTCCCAGCCATACATTTCATTGAAGCGCCCGCCCGGTACGACAAACGGCACGCCCGAAATTTCGCCTGCTTCTGATTTCTGCAATTTCAAGGTGAGCAGCCCGTGTTTGCCTTCCAGGCTTTTTGCAAATGCTGGCGTAATCTCCGCCGGAAGCTTCTCGACTTTCA
>DASWHH010000056.1:0-4159 GCA_036398295.1 bacterium | reverse complement strand
AAGAGATCCCATTCTTTGGTGGGACGGAAAAACCCGGGTAACTCCAGATGTTTACTGCAGAAGATGTCGGACACATCGGCTCCCGCTTCCATGATTAGGTCGTTGATTAAGCCGATGAAGCCATCCATTTGAGCACCCCCGGTCACAGCGCTGCGTGCACCTTGATCCGCTCTGCCACTCTTGACTTGCTTTCGGGACTGCGCCTGACGTGTTTGCCAGTAATGGGCGATTGCCTCGGATAGATGCCTGCTTAGATTGTCGATTTTTCCCATAAGCCAAGTCTATTTTACCAAATTCGGTGGACAAACGCAATGTTTGCTGACCGGATGCGATAACCAACCGAGATGATGACATCGGGATTGAAATACTCGACTTGGTACGTTTTTCCGTCCGCCGCAGTTGTTGCAAAATTTGCAACAACTGATTCGCGTTGAAGCTCGCCTTCTTCTAAAACGTTGCGGATGTGCCTTGAAATGACAGACTTATCCCGGTCAAATAGTTCGGCCATTTGATTGAGCGTCAACCAAACCGTTTTCCCTGCAAACCGCACCTCGAGGCGAGTCTGCTGATCTTCGGTCTGGTAAAGAATCAGCTGCGATTGGCCGGGGTGGTCTTTTCCGCCAAGCGGATCAGCCGCTGCTGATAGAATGAGCTTCATGTTATTCTCAACTCGTCGGCGAATGAATTGGAAAAATTTGGACTGCTGAAGCCCTGCTTCGGCATTGCACAGCGTACGCAGTTTACACACTCAAAAGGCGCGAGCGTGGCTCGCGCACTCCAAAGTTAAAAATCGTCGGGAACGTTGACGTTATCATAACGAAACGACTCCACCTTTTTCCGAAAGCCGGGTTCGGCCTCACTCTTGAACCACGCGGCTGAACAAAACGGGTATTGATCCGCCACAGCCACCAATTTGTGTTTGACTGGATTATTGTGCACGTAGTTCAATCGGGCATAGTAGCTTTTTTCGTAGGTCAGACAAGTGTCCCAGTATTGAAACCATACTTGCCGGCCCGTTACGCCGTCGAGACGGTTTACTTCGCGGGCGGTCTGCGAGTGTAATCGCTGAATCATCGGCTTCAGGGTTTTGCCATCGGCCGGCGATTGCGCAACGAAGTGATAGTGATTCGAAAATACCGCCCACGCTTGCAGCATCCACTCGAACGTCCCGGCAACTTCCAACAATGCATCGTGCAAAAGCCGCAGACGTTCTTGTCCTTTGAAGTGATGCAGCTTGTGCAGGGTTGAGGCCGTGACTATGTACATGGTGTTGGGCACGAATAGGTGCGCTGGCCGGTGGTGCCAACGTTTTGGGTCTTCGTCCATCATCATCTTCCTCCAGCCATTTGGAATGCTGAAGCCGTGCTTCAGCCGAGGCGCAAGCAAGCTTGCGCAATCCAAGGTTACTCAAACACCTGATTGCGCACCATCTTCTTCACATCGTACGGTGCGGGGTCGCCGCCCAGATATTTGTGAAACCAGTCGAGATGGGCGTTGTAATAGAGCGGCATGGATTTCACATGGCTCGGCCAGTGGCCGTCATTTTTGAAAACGATCAATCGCGAGGGCACCTTCATCTTTTGCAGGGTCGTGAAAAATTCGAGGCTCTGGGTGTAGGGCACGCGATAATCCTGCTCGCCCACAATCACCAGACACGGGGTTTTGAAGTTCGGCGCAAATTTGTGGGGGGACAATTTTTCGTACAAATCCGATTCCCACGGTGCGCCGCCCAAATCCCATTGTGGAAACCACAGCTCCTCGGTGCTGCCCCACATCGAGGTGAGATCGTAGACGCCCATCATCGACACGATGGCTTTGAAACGGGTGGTGTGGCCCTCGAGCCACATCATCATGTAGCCGCCGTACGACCAGCCCATGGCGCCCATGCGCTCGGCATCCACATAAGGCAGCTTCGCCAGCGAGTCGGTCACCGCCATCACGTCGTCATAAACTTTGCCCGCCCAGTCTTTGGAGATGGCCGCGGTGAATTCCTGTCCGTAGCCGGTGGAGCCGTGCGGATTGGGGAACGCCACGATGTAACCCGCGCCGGGATAGACTTGCCAGTCGCCGCGGAAGCCATCGCTCCATTGCGACTGCGGGCCGCCGTGCACGTTCAAAATCAGCGGATATTTTTTGCCGGGATCGAAATTGTGCGGCTTAACGACGAACGTGTGAATCTTTTTGCCGCCTGCCTGTGCAGACAGGGTTGGCGAGGCGATCCACATTTCTTCGGCGGGACGGATGTTCACTTCATCTTCAACTTGTTTGTTGAGGAAAGTGAGGCGCTGGAGATTTTTGCCGTCGGTGGCGGCGCGCCAGATTTCGCGCGGCTCGCCCACGGAGCGGCGCACGAACGCCACCCACTTGCCGTCCGGCGAAATGTCAAACCCGTCGATGGTTTTGGCATCGATGACCGGCCGAATCTTTTTGGTTTTGATGTCCACGTTGTAAAGCGGCACGTGTCCCTGTACGTCGGCGAGAAAGTAGATGCTGCGGGAATCGGGCCCCCATTGGAAGCTGTTCACCCAGTTGTCGAACGCCTCGGTGAGCACGGTTTTCTGCTTGGTCTGCCGGTCGTAAAGCGCCAGCCGCAAGCGATCGGACTCATACGTGGGAATGGTCTGTATGATATAGGCGAGGTAACGGCCGTCGGGGGAGTAGCATGGGTCGCTGTCGTAGGCTTCATTGTCATCGCTGATGTTCACCGCCGCGCCTGCCTGCGCAGGCAGGCCGCCGCTGGCTGGCACGAGGAACAAATCTTTATTGGTGGTTTCCCATTGATTGAGATCGCGATTGGACACAAAGCACAACTCTTTGCCATCGGGAGAAAAGGCGTAACCCTGCGAGCCGCCGAGCGAGAAGGGGGGAGCATCGTGATCGCCGGGGGTCAAATCCACATAGGAATCTTTTTCAATATCGAACAAAAACGTGTGGCTACGTTTGCCGTCTTTCCAGAAATTCCAGTGACGAAACAGCAGGCCATCGGCCAGGTGCGCTTGGACCGGGCCGGTCTCCATTTTGGTGGCGATGTCTTTGTTGCAGGCATCGTCGCCGCCGCAGTCCGGAAAAACCTCGCTGGAGAAACCGAAGCGCTGGCCATCCATCAGCCAATCCGGATTGTTGACGCCGGTGGAGATGTCGGTGAGTTGCCGCGCCTCGCCGCCGGTCACCGGCAGCAGCCACGCCTGTGCGCCATTGTCGCGGGTGGAAACAAACAGAATCGATTTGCCATCTGGCGACCAGCGGGGATGGGTATCGGCAGCCGGGTCGCTGGTGATTTGCCGTAGATTGCCGCCGTTCGCATCCATCAAATAAATGTCGGCGTTGCTCTTTCCTTCTTCCAACACATAGTCGGTGACTTCAAACAAGATCTTGCTGCCATCGGGCGAGAATTTAACTTCGGCAATGCTTTTGATTTTGTAGAGGTCGGCAATAGTGAAGGGACGCCTGGTACCGTTTTGGGCAAACAGCGGAATGGAGAACATCAGAATGACTGTAACGAAGATTCTGCGCATGACTCCTCCTTTCAGAGAATGGGTGTCGAGGTTTTGGCACACAAAGAAATGAATTACACACGGATAAAAAAACTACACTGATTCAGTGTGCTCAGGCGGAGGAGAAGGTAAAAAAATTGGAGGTATCAAGCAAATGATTTGTCGACCAAAATAAAACCCCGGAGTTTCGAAAACTCCAGGGTTTAGATTGTGTGCCAATGGAACCCGACGCCTTTTGTCGGGTGAGAAATCTGGCGGCGAGCAGAGCGCGTTTTAAACCGAATTAGTTGCGAGCGCATTCACGGAGTCTATTCTCTGCCATCCCGACGCTTCGGGATCGCTGCGCTCGGAATGACACATTCCCATGATAAGCCTCCCAAAAACATCCCCCTAAATCCCCGTTCAAAGGGGGACTTTCACTTCACCGGTTCGTAAGATTCCGACTCCGTGAACGAATCCTTGCCATCTTTGCGGAAGGTCCACGCGCTGTCAAAGCGGCCGTCGTCGTGGAAATTGAACACGGCTTTGTACATGTGTCCGGCGTTGGGATCGGGCAGGTTGGTGGCGTCCACGAAATCGAAGGTGATTTCTTTGAGGTCATCGCTGATCTTGGTGGCGCGCATGCGCGGCTGGTTGTTGGCGATGCAGTAGTGGGTGAGCATCAG
>DASWHH010000055.1:0-3669 GCA_036398295.1 bacterium | reverse complement strand
TTCGCCGAGGTCGAGCCGATGGGTAAACATGGCTAAGCTGCCATCAGCTGCGCGCGGCCAGTCGTTCTGCGGACGATCCCAGTACAACTCCACTCCGTTGCCGTCGGGATCCCGCAAGTAGAGCGCCTCGCTCACGCCATGATCGGCGGCGCCATCCAGCGGAATCTCTGCCCTGACCACCTTGCGCAGCGCATCCGCGAGCGCCGCGCGGGTAGGGTACAGGATAGCAAGGTGGTACAATCCCGTTGACCCGGCAGGCGGCGGATGGCCGTTCTTACTTTCCCAGGTATTTAGGCCGATGTGGTGGTGATAGCCGCCGGCTGAGACGAATGCCGCATCTTTCCCATACATTTGCATCAATTCAAATCCTAACACGCCGCAATAAAAGCCCAGGGCTCGATTAAGATCAGCAACCTTGAGATGAACGTGACCGATGCGCACGCCGGGATCGATTGGTTTTTGGCTGTTTGGCGGTTTCATAATGGCTCATCCAATTTCTTGAACCCACCCATGCGGATCCTCGATCATCTGCATCTGAACGCCCACCAGCCAATCCCACATCTGCCTGGTTCTTGCCGATTTTTCGAAGCGGCGGACTTTACCTTTATAGTAAAGCTCGGCGATCGGGGTGACGATGGCGGCGTTGCCCGTGCAAAAAGCTTCGGAGATCTTACTTTCATCCAAAATCTCTGCGACGGGCAGCGGTCGGGTGTCAACGCGCCAGCCTGCACTTTTTGCCAGCGTCATCAACGAATCGCAAGTATTGCCTGCCAGGATGGAATCGGATTGGGGTTTCACCAGCGCGCCAGAGGTGGTTATGGCCATGAAATTTGCGCCCGAAAACTCCTCGACAAACTGGTTGCTGGCGGCATCCAGATACAAAACATCGTGAAAGGGCTGCTCGCTGACTTTCACCGGCTTACCATTGTCCCAATCGTAACCGCGTTTTGCCAGCGCGCTGGGAAGCAGTCCGGAAGCATAATTGCCGATGGCTTTGACATTGCCGATACCGCCCGGGGCGGCCCGATGAAAGTGTTCGGTGATCAGCACACGAATACCCTGAGTCGGCCAGTAAGCCTTGACCGGAGAGACGAACACCATAAAGAGATGGTCCTTTGCCGACTTGACTCCCAATTCCGGACCGTGGCCGAACAGGAGAGGCCGCACATACATGCACATAGGATTGCGAGTCTCCCACACCCAGTTTTCATGGCGGAATGGCGGGATAAACTTGCGATTGGCTAAAACCGCCTGCGTGACAGCGTCGACAAACATCTCGACGGGAACCTTCGGAAGCAGCAAACGGCTGGCGGTGCGCTGCATACGCCGGGCGTTCGAGTCCGGACGGAACAGAACGACTTTGTCTTTCGCAGAAATCATCGCCTTCGCCCCCTCGAACGTGGCCGGCGCATAGTGCATGGCACAGGCCGCCGGATGAAGTGCAAGATTAGTAAGATTAGTTATTGGCCCGTCCGGTATTGGTTGCCAACCTGTTTCTCGATGTGCGTCCGAGTAATATTTCTCCCAGCCTACTTTAAAACAAGGCTCGGGCCACTGCTTACGCTCTTCCAGATTGCTGGTTTGATGAAAGGCCATGTAGATTTTCTCGGTTCGATAGATGTCGAACCGCAGTTTTTGAAAATCGGGCGTATCCAGGGTGCGACAGGGAATACGAATAGTCGATTCGAATTCCTGAGGAACATTACGATTCGGGTGGGAAGAGTGAGCCATGGTTTGCCTCCGGAAAATGGAAGTGCTTAGCCAAAGAATCCGGTTGCAGCAACCGGGACCTTAGGCTGTAATGTTGCGGGTCATCTTTTTTCATGCCCTGATTCCTACTTCATCAAGGTCATTCTTTTGATGTCGACAAAGCCGCCGGCTTCGATTTTGTAAAAATAGATGCCATTGGGCAAACCTCCGGCATTCCAGGTAGCACGATGGCGGCCTGGAGAATAGGACACGCCATTCAGAATAGCAGCCACCTGTTGTCCCAGCAGATTGAAGACCCGCAAAAACACGGTAGCTCGCTGCGGCAGCACAAAGGTAATCTGTGTTGAAGGGTTGAACGGATTGGGATAGTTTTGCGCGAGCTCAAATCTCTCCGGCGAGGTGGGCGGGCCCGCGACATCCGTCACTAAGGAAACGACTTCCACCAGATCGAGAAAGAGGGCGTCGCCCAGGGTGGCATTGTTGGAGACCCTTTCGCGAAAGGCAACATAAATATCAGAACCCGGATCGGCGAAATCGGTGAGAGCATAGGCATACTTCTGCCAGGCATTGTTTCCGGCGCCACGGAATTCCAGCTCCGCCACAACGGTGTCAAAAGCCGCAATGGTATCGCCGGCCGTTGAGATCAACACATCAAGATTGTCGCCGAACTGGCTGAAATAACGCAGGTAGAAGATCAGCGAATCATTGGGCTGAACATTCAAGATCTGCGGGGTGATCAGCCACTGGTCGGTCGGCTGGCCGGGTGAAAATAGTCCGTCGGCATCCCCGGTGGCCCAACTGGCGAAGGCGACAAAGCTGCCGCCGCCCGAAGGCGCATCGATGATATCTGTCAACCCGAACCCGGGAACCTGCTGGCCGACTTCGCCGCGCTGCCAACCGGCGCCGGAAAAATTGGTGATTCGATTCCAGCCGGCGGGATGAAACGACGTGCCTTCAAAGGATTCGACCGCCAGGTCGCCGGCGGTTTCGTAAAGTGTTTCGGTTTCAATATCGCTACTCTTAAATGGCTGCGCAAGGTTTTCCCGCTGCTGACTGTAGGCCCTCACATTGAGCGCGATCACAATAATCAAAATCACATAAGCAATTCTCTGCATGACCTCTCCTGATTAATTAATTCCAGCCAATCGTTTCAAATGTTCCGTCTGGATTTCATGGCCGCCGTCAAATGAACTCGCTTCAAAGTCGATCTTACATTCCCGCAAGAGTCTCTGCTCTTCTTTTCCAAATTTCCTGGTTGGTGAACGCATCATTTTTGCCAAAAACGAATATCAATCCCAGTTTATGAAAAATGTTTCGGGTCGCTGCTAAATCCAAATCCGGCGGCAGAAATCCGCCCCATAGTACCAAGTGATCAATATCAGCCATTCCCCGGCTCACCCACCGCGACACGGTGGCTGTTCCCTGGGAGAAGCCAAGAACCCAGACCTTCACCGACTGGCGATTTACGTTTTCAAATATTCTGTGATAGAGCATGCTCGTGCATTACTTCTGAATCTCCACACCGCGCCAGAAAGCCACGTAGTCCTTCAAATGTATTGCCTTATCTTTTGGGTTAGGGTAATACCAGGCCGCATCAACATTGACTTTGCCATCCACCTCAATGTGAAAATAGCTGGCTTGGCCTTTCCATGGGCAAACTGTGTGAGTTTTGCTTTCTCGAAAATGCTCCCGCTTTACTGCTTCCGGCGGGAAATAGATATTACCCTCCACCCTTTCCACCCGATCGCTTTCGGCTAAAAGCTTGCCATTCCAAAATGCTTTTGCCATTTATTGACCTCCCGGTATGCCACCACTCAATCGATAATAATTTAGTATCAAAACGCCAAAAAATTCCCTGAAAAAATAAGCAGTGCAAAATTCAAATACAAGCCGGAAGTTTCAGAGCGCTCCGCTGAGTGACCGACCCGCTGTCGATTGTCTCATACAACGGGCGCGAAA
>DASWHH010000054.1:0-2214 GCA_036398295.1 bacterium | reverse complement strand
GAATATATATCGAGCAATCCCCGGAAACAATCTTGACTTCCCTCCAAATGAACACTCTTTTCACTCTGAAATTTGCGGTGTAGAAAAGTGACTGAATTATGAACCAAGGTTTCTGACACGTAGAACTGAAAGGTGAAAGATTATGAATGTACTTGTACTCAACTGTGGCTCCTCGACCGTCAAGTTTCAAATCATCGAAACAGATCTCGATCTCATCAAACAGGATAAAGATCGCCGGCTCGCCAGTGGCATTCTTGAACGTATCGGCAGCCACGGTCTGATCACATTTCAGGCCGAAGGCCAGCCTAAAGTGAAAATGGATGCGCCCCTGCGTGACCACCGCGCCGCTATCGATACCATTTTGCGTTGGATCATTTCCCCGGAAGCCAAAATCGCCACGATCAAATCCGTGGCGGATATTCACGCCGTAGGTCATCGCGTGGTTCACGGCGGCGAGAAGTTCAAAATGTCGGCAAAGATCGACAAAGACGTTATCGCCGGCATCGAGGATTGCATCGAGCTGGCGCCGCTGCACAATCCCGCCAACCTCAAAGGCATCCGCGCCACCCTCGAGGTGTTGGGAGAGGGAATTCCGCAGGTGGCCATCTTCGATACGGCCTATCATTCCACCATGCCGGCGACTTCATACATTTATGGTATTCCGTATCAGTACTATCGCCGCTACAAGATCCGCCGCTATGGTTTTCACGGCACGTCGCATCGCTACATTGCTTATCGTTACCGGCAAATCAATCACCTCAAGCCGGAGCAGGTCAACATAATTTCTCTGCACCTCGGGAATGGCTGCTCGGCGTGCGCCATCAAAAACGGGCAATCGTTTGATACCTCAATGGGGTTCACACCACTCGAAGGACTGCTGATGGGAACACGCGCTGGCGACTTGGATCCGTCCGTCCTCGAATATCTCTTCTACAAAGAAGGCATGAATTTCAACCAGATTGATGACTTGCTGAATAAGCGCTCCGGTTTGCTGGGTATCTCAGGTTTAACCGGCGATATGCGGGAGCTGCTGGAAGAGGAAACCGAACATCAGGATCGGCGGGCGCGGCTGGCTATCGACATTTTTTGCGCTCGGGCGAAAGAATACATCGGCGCTTATTTTGCGGGCATGGGCGGCGCCGACGCCCTGGTATTCACCGGCGGTATCGGCGAAAATGCTCCGGTCATTCGCGAGCGCATTTGCCATGGACTCGATTGCCTCGGGCTGACCCTCAATTCCGAAATCAACAAAACTCTTTTCGCCGGACGCAGCGGCAAAATCAGCGATGACGCCAGCAAATTAGGAGCGTACGTCATCCCCACTAACGAAGAACTGTTGATTGCCCGCGACACCGTGCGCGTGGTGATGAACGCGCCGAGACGGTGGTGAAAGTTGACATTGGCCAAAATTTTGTCTATTATTCTGGCCAAGTCAAAAAGTTGAGGAAATCAAGATGAAATTAAGTAAATCACTTTTGCCGGTAAGCGAATTAAAACAGAATGCCAATAAGGTTGTTAACGAGCTCAAAGGCACGATTGTCATTACCCACAATGGCAAAGCCAAAGCCGTGTTACAGGATATCTCTACTTATGAAAGAACTCAAGAGGCATTGGCTTTGCTGAAAGTGATGGAACTGGGTCGGCGGCAGGTGCGAGAAGGAAAGATCAAACCCATCAAAACAGTTTTTGAAGAATTAAATCTCAAAATTGCGCGAACGAAAGGACCAGTTGAGGAAAAATAGTGGCGCGATTTGAGGTTCGTTTCACGAATTACGCCACTGAAGATCTGTTTGAGATTTACCGTTACAACGTTGAGGAAAACTCGTTTGCCTACGCCGATAAACTCATTGATCGTTTAAAAGATGCCTGCTCCTCTTTGGCAAGATTCCCAAAACGCGGTCACCCTCCTCACGAGTTTGAATTACTCGATGTCTCCGATTACCACGAAATTCATTGCGGAGCCTATCGAATAATTTATGAGATTGCCGGTCAGACCGTGTTCGTTTACGCTATCATCCACATGAAACGGGATGTGTTTGATTTGCTGAAGGCAAGGTTGTTGCGGTAAAAACATTCCCACTAACGAGGAGCTGCTGATTGCCCGCGACACCGTGCGCGTGGTGATGAACGCGCCGAGACGGTGGTGATGGTTATTGCCATCAGTCGCCTAACGTTCGGCATCAGCCGCGCCGAACGAGCGCAGCGAGGGAGGGC
>DASWHH010000053.1:0-2335 GCA_036398295.1 bacterium | reverse complement strand
AGCGGCCGACAATTCAGACACTCCGAGTCGGAGAAGATCAGAAGCAAGAGCTTTGAGCGCGCTTAACTCCTTTGCGTTGATATTGTCTCTATCGTTTTTTTCAAACCCAAATACGAAGAACCACCGATTTACACTGTTCGTTGCAACCAACGTGCGTGTACTGCCCCTTTTGCCGCGACCCGGCAGCGCCACGCGTTTTTTTATGATTCCGCCGCCAAGATTGGCATCGATCAACCCTCGCTCCATCTCCTCAACACTCCTGCAAAGCGCCTCAATCGAAAGATCAGTTTTACCGAGCCATCGACTGAACTGACGCGTCATGAAAACTCGCTTCATTTTTGATAATATATCACTTAGTGAAATAGTTCACAAATTTTGTTTGGGGGAAAAAAGGGACAGGCTACTTTTCGATTCAAACGCCGACGGCCGCTATCGTAAAAACCCATCGCGCCGCACGTTCCACCCGAAACGTTCAAAACGTTGACGGATCAAGGCTCGTTCGACGGTTCAAGGTTCAAAAGTTCAAGGTTTTACGTAATCCCGTTCAAAGCGTTCAAGTCGATTAGTCGCTTCCCTTCGACGTTGCTGCGCGGCGCTCATTTGATACCGGAGCGCAAGCGAAGTGGCTTGGCGAATTGCTGCGAAAGAGCTCGGGCAGATGCTTTGAGGTGCGACCCGTGATTGTTTATCCGGGCTGGTACGTACATCACATCGGTCCGAAAAGCAGACAAATTTGGGTACTAAACCCGAAAGGTGTGCCAGCATTTCTCGACCATGAGCCGAGGTGATTATCGCCGGTAGACGTTTCGCTCGCGAAATTTCATCTCGATCGTTTCGTGCGGACTTCTGCGCAATAAACCAACGTCGAAGTACCCTGCCGGTTGATTCGGCAACAGAAGATAAGGGGTCAAGTCCGCTTTTAACTGTCAAGTCGCGGTCCATTGACCACGCGGTCTGTATGAGGGCACGTGGATGGGGTTTTCATATTGCATTTTTAGACGAGGTCGTTGCGCCACGCTACGACATGCAGCGGCGTGTCGCCGTCAGTGTCGTGGCTGTCAATTGCCACCGGCTTTTCGCCGAGGTCGGCTGGGAAAAGCACATCAGAGGTCGATCGCAGCACTTCGTCCAGTGTCCTCGGCATGATTTCTAATGACACAAAACGCTCACGTTGACCAGCCGCGGTGGACGACGCTCGCCGCCACGAACTGGCGGGTCGGATTCCCTGCGTTTGGCGAATGCTCTCTCGGTGTTGTATCCTCGGCAGAACGAGTAGAAGCGCTTATTGGACACCGTTCTGCTGGCGGTGCCCGATAGGAAAGGAGGTAGCGAGCTGTGTTTGACCGAATTACCTTTGATCCCCAAATCATGGGTGGGCGCGCATGTATTCGTGGAATGCGCATACCGGTTTCCATGATCGTTGGTCAAATCGCTCATGGGGCAACGTTTGACGAGATTCTTGAAGGGTATCCCGACTTGGAAAGAGAAGACATCCAGCAAGCCGTGGAGTACGCGGCCTGGCTGACCCAGGAAGAAATTCACTTCCGATAGGAATCGGGTAGGTGCGATTTCTGGCCGACATGTGCATGGATGACGGCGTCTTGACGACGTTCAACAGCTACGGCACAGTCGCTACTGTGCGACAGCGGGAGATCATGCAAGACCTCGCCAAACCGAGACAGAGCGAACGACCCGATGTTACGGATTTTGCCAAAGCTAGTGCACAGGAATTAACCCTCCGCCGCGAAAAAAACAGCCGAGAAAATTGACTCACGGCGACAGTGTGGGGGCAACTTTGGGGAGCAACAAGGTGATTTTTGAACTAAAAAAGCTTTGCCTTATAAAAAGCTTACGATGCTAATGTAGTTGCCGCTGGGCCACCATTCGACTCGCGGTATGAACCGCTCGCTCATGGCAGGCCACATCATCGGAAGAATCGAAAAAACTATTCGGCCATCCAACTCCCACTCCCTAACAGCCATGCGCGCTCATTTTTGCGCTCCACACTGACCATGCCTGGTGGTTCTCGGCGCCGCGCCACATGCTTCTCAATAACACCTTTCGCGCCTTTCGCCATCGCGACTACTTAATTTACTGGTGCGGCCTGTTTGTCGGCCACAGCGGCACTTTGATCCAGACCACAGCGCAAAGCTGGCTTATCTTTCAACTCACCAACTCGCCTTATTATCTGGGCCTCGAAGGCCTGTGTCTCGGATTGCCCCGAGTGCTTCTTTCACCCCTGGGCGGCGCGATTGTGGACCGGGCCAACCGCAAGGTCATTTTTGTCCTCACCCAGTGCGCGTTTTTCCTCATGGCGCTGTTTCTCGGCGTCATG
>DASWHH010000052.1:0-2774 GCA_036398295.1 bacterium | reverse complement strand
GGTATTCCTGAAGGACGTTGCCCGCGTGAGTTACGCGCCGCAGGAACGCATCGAGCTGGTTCGGTTGAACGGCCGCGAAACCGTCGGCCTTTACATTTTCAAAGAATCGAAAGAGAACACCGTGAAGGTGGCACAACAGGCCGGCGACGAAATCGCGCGGATGCAACCCGAGCTGGCGACGCTGGATTTCAAATTGGTATACAGCCAGGCCGCTTTCATCGAAGCGGCCATCGGCGAAGTCAAAACCACCGCGATTATTGGTATCGTGCTGGCGGTGCTGGTGCTGTACGCGTTTCTACGGAATTTCGGGGCAACGATTGTTGTGAGCCTCGCTATCCCGATTTCCGTATTAGCGACGTTCACTTTGATGTATTTCCAAAATCTCACGCTCAACGTCATGACGCTGGGCGGGCTGGCTTTGGGAGCCGGCATGTTGGTGGATAATGCGATCGTGGTGATTGAGAATATTTTCCGGCGGCGCCAGCTGGGTGAGGGAGCAGCGGATGCGGCGACTAAAGGGGCGTCCGAGGTTGGCGTGGCCATCACCGCCTCGACTCTCACCACCATCGTGGTGTTTTTGCCAATTGTCTACGTACGCGGTGTGGCCGCCGAGTTGTTCCGCGAACAGGCTTGGGTAGTAGCATTTTCGCTGCTGTCATCGCTGCTGGTGGCCTTTCTCTTAATTCCGACTTTATCGGCGCGCCTCTTCGGAAAAGCAAGCGCAACTTTTTCGGCGCGTACCCTGCACTGGCGGCTCTTTGAACGAATTCTCAACTGGTCGATGACCAATCAGCTCAAAGTGGTAGCACTGGCCGCAATTCTGCTAGTAGCTTCAGTGGCTCTGTTACCGGTAGTGGGCACCGAGTTCGTTCCGCGGAGTTCAGAAAACCAACTGCAGATCGAACTTGATTTGCCGCCGGGAACCCCCCTGGCAAAGACCAGCTCGGTGGTGGCAAATGTGGAAGACCAGATCGAACAGTTGCTTGGCAAGCGTGTCAGCACAATTTTTTCAACTATCAATGTGCAGTCATCGCAAAACCTCTTCTTCAGCGAAACGCAACGCAGCGAGCATCTCGCAGAATTAACGCTCAATCTTTCCGCGGGTGCTGACGGGGTGATGCCCGGCGAAGCGATTCAGATTCTTCGACCCCAACTCATTTTACCGGGACTTGAAATTCGTTACCGTGTTCGCGAAAGCTCCTTACAGCAAAGCATCGGCGGTGAAGCCGCGCCCATCGCGGTGGAGATTCGCGGCAGCGAGCTGGAAATGTTGGAGCAGCTCAGTCAGCAGTTGGCTGAACAACTGAAATCAATCCCGACTCTGCACACCGTCGAAACCAGTTTTGAAAAGGGCTTACCGGAAATCCGCCTGCAAATCGACCGGCAACTGGCGGCTAATTTTGGTTTTGACGTCCAGCAAATGGGGCAAGTCGTCGGACAACGTTTAAGCGGCGAAGTGGCGACCAATTTTTATAGCGCCGGCAACGACCGCGATGTGCGGGTGATGTTCTCGCGCATGACCTTGACGGAGTTAGAAAACCTTCCCCTGCAAACGCCTAACGGCGCACTGGTCCGGCTCAGTGACATCGCAGAGCTTGTTGCCGCGGAAGGCCCGCAAACCATACTTCGCCACAATCAGTCGCGGGTCGCCCACGTCAGGGCGCATCTGCAGAAGGGCACCAAGTTAAGTGACGCCATCCACGACGTGGAATACGCATTGAGCAGCTTTGTTACACCCGCCGGCTATCAACTAAGCTTTGCCGGCGAAGAAGCCTCGCGCCAGGAGTCTTTCACGCAGATGAAGTTTGCCCTGGTCTTGTCCATTGTTCTAGTGTACATGGTGCTGGCGTCGCTGTTTGAAAGCCTGCTGCATCCCTTTACGATTTTGTTGACGCTGCCGTTGGCCGGCGTCGGCGTGGTGTTCGCGTTTTTGTTGGTTGGTGAACCCCTGAGCGTGATGGCCTACATCGGCATCATCATGCTGGCGGGCATCGCCGTCAATAACGCGATCGTGCTGGTGGATTACATCAACCGTCTCCGCACCGACGGCCGGCCTCGCCGTGAGGCGATTTTGCAGGCCAGTCGCGATCGCCTTCGCCCCATTCTCATGACCACGGCCACCACCATCCTCGCGCTGCTGCCGCTGACCATCGGCATTGGCGAAGGCGCGAAACTGCGCGCCCCGATGGCGATTGCGGTGATTGGTGGGCTGGTTAGCTCGACGATCCTGACGCTAGTGGTGATCCCGGTGGTCTACGAGTTGATTGATGGTATCAAGAAAAAGCGTTAACCACGGATTTCTCACGGAGAAAGCACACGGAAAAATATATATGGGAAATTTATTGTACGACGACCTAACGTACAAAATTATGGGTGCCGTTTATGAAGATGCGTTATGCTATGAGCTGGACAAATTGAATGTATTCTATCAAAGACAAAAGGAATTGGATATAGTATACAAGGACACTGTATTTCCAAAGCGCTTTCGGGCTGATCTTTTAGTCGATGCGAAGGTTCTGGTGGAAAATAAGGCGATCAAACAAATAACTCACCGTGACGAAGCACAACTGATCAATTACTTGAAAACAACACGCCTGAGAGTAGGATTATTATTCAACTTTGGTTCTGACAAATTTGAGATGATCAGAAGAATACTATGATTTTCCGTGAAAAATCCGTGGTGAATTTTGTCTTATGACCACTTTTCGTCCAAAAAGATAACCACGGAGTCTTCACGGAGGAAAGCACACGGAAAGACGTGAATGGAGAAAAAG
>DASWHH010000051.1:0-6352 GCA_036398295.1 bacterium | reverse complement strand
CAGCAAATAGACCCGGGGGTCTTTGAAATCCGCACCGAAGGAACGAAAGATGCCATCGATTTGGGACAGCGCCTCCTGGTAATCTTCATGTTGGAAATAACTCTCGACCAGATCGAGATGCGCCTCAAGGCGCTCTGGTTTATCCGGATAAGTTTGAATCAAGGTGAGAAAGCTATTCCGCGCAGGCATCAGCAAACCGGCTTTCAGGTAGCAGCGTCCTGCTTCCAAGTAGCCCCGCGCTGCCCAGTCACTTTGTGGATGAAAGACTGCAACCCGCTTAAAGCTTTCCGCGGCTTCTGCAAACTTATTTTGATGGAGAAAACATTGTGCTAACCGATACCGGCTCTGGGGAAGCAAAGGCGACTGCGGGAATCCTATTTCCAATTCCTTATAGGATTCAAAAGCCGCGTCAAGTTTTCCCCCGTCAAAAAAGGCATTTCCCGAAAGAAGCAGCGCGTCGTCCGCCTTGTCGTGGTCGGGATTGGCATTGGCAAAAGCGCGGAGTTGCTGCCCGGCCAGGGTGTACAGTTTATCCTCATAGAGCTTTTGAGCAAATGCAAATTCATTGTCCGCCTTAATTGATTGACTCGATAGGTTTTTTCCGGGGAAGAAGCAGCTCATACAAAGTATTATCATGACGACGGTGTCAAATGTAATTTTGCGCATAAAAATTCCTGCCTTAATACAGTACTTCAAGATTGGCATACTTCACCACCAGGCGCTTCTCTCCCGCCTCATAAAACCGAACCGTGATTTTCATGTTCTCGCCGTGGCCATCGGTTCGAAGAATTTTCCCGATGCCAAAAAGCTCATGCTTGACTTCACGGCCCATCACAATCTCCGCATACTCATCCGCGATTTCCGCGTAGGATGGAGAGTAGTCTGGGTTTGACGAAGCGCGCTCGCTGCGATAATGGTTGAAGCGGCGTAAGTTTCTGGTTTCGAAGAAACTCTGATCCATTTCTTTTAAGAAACGTGAAGGCAAATTATTGAAACTCTCGCCATAACGCGGCCGCACAGCCGCCCAGGTGATGAACAACTTCTCCTTTGCCCGTGTGCTCCCGACATAAAAAAGCCGTCGCTCCTCCTCCAGATCGGCATGGTTGTCGAACGTGCGCGAGAGCGGAAACAGCCCTTCCTCCAAGCCGGTCACAAACACCACCGGAAATTCCAGGCCTTTGGCACTGTGAAGTGTCATCAGCGTCACCGCGTTCGACTTATCGTCCCAGTTGTCAATATCAGTAATTAATGTCACTTCCTCGAGGAAGGCATCGAGGGTGGCGGCTTTGTTGGTTTTGGTATAATTTACAATTGCCAGAAGTAATTCGCGGACGTTTTCGGCACGTAGGAACGACTCTTCGGTATTAATTTCTTTGAATGAGCGCAGGATGCCGATTTCATCTACCAGAGCCTGAGCCAACTCGCCTGCCGAAAATTGCTCTCGCAGTGAAGCATACTTGCTGATAAGTTGGAAGAATTCCAAAATGCTTTTTCGAATGCGGGACGAAATCGTGGTCACCTCGTCCGCGCGACCCGCGGCTTCGAGCAGAGAAATAGAATTCGCATCCGCAAAGTCTTCGAGCTTCAAAACCGAGCTGTCGCCGATTCCGCGCAACGGGAAATTGATAACCCGTTTAAAACTGACGGTGTCTCTGGGATTGCAGGTCAATCGCAAATAGGCCAGAACATCTTTAATTTCCTTACGCTCATAAAATTTCACCCCACCGACGATCACATAGGGAATGGCTGCTTGGCGCAGCGCATCCTCTAGCAGACGCGATTGAGCGTTAGTCCGGTAAAGGATGGCGAAATCCGAAAAATCACGGGAGCCGGCCATGAGCTCATCTTTAATGATGCCTACTACGTTTAGAGCTTCGGCATATGCGTCATCCAACTCCAGAACCGTGACTTTGTCGCCCTCCTCCCTTTCGGTCCACAGGGTCTTATCACGCCGCAGCTGGTTGTTTTTGACAATGGAGTTGGCAAGGTTGAGGATATTTTTAGTCGACCGATAGTTTTGCTCCAGATGAAAAATTTTACAATCCGGGTAATCGTTCTCGATATTCAGTATGTTCTCGATTTCAGCGCCGCGCCAGCGATAAATAGACTGGTCGTCATCACCGACGACACAGAGATTTCTATTGCGGCCGGCTAAGTATTTCAAAAAAATGTACTGCGTGCGATTGGTGTCTTGAAACTCGTCAACGAGGAGGTAGCTGAATCTGTTTTGGTATTGTTCCAAAATGGTAGGATATTCCTGAAAGAGTAGAAGCGGATTGACCAGCAGATCGTCAAAATCCATGATGTTATTTTGTTTCAGCATCCTCTGGTAAAGTGGATAAACCCGCGAGACCGCGTATTCAAAAGGGGCCTTGGCAATCGTCTGATATTCATCCGGACGCACAAATGCATTCTTGGCGCCGCTGATCGCATTGAGAACCGCTTCGGGTTGAAATTCCTTTTCCGAGACGTTCAGATCCTCCATCACGTTTTTGATGAACCGTTTCTGGTCGTCGCGATCAAAGATTAAGAAATTCTTACCATATCCCAACTTTTCGCCTTCAACGCGTAAAATGCGCGCGCAAATAGAATGAAAGGTGCCAATCCATGACTCTTTGCCAGCACCGCGCGAAAGTTTGAGAATACGGTCCTTCATCTCCGTCGCAGCTTTATTCGTAAAGGTAACCGCCAGAATATGCCACGGTTTGATGCCTTTTTGATAAATGAGATACGCGACACGGTGGGTCAGCACGCGGGTTTTTCCGCTTCCGGCTCCGGCCAAAATCAGCACCGGACCATCAGTGCATAGCACTGCCTCACGCTGTGCCGAATTTAACGAGTCCATCAAATGAGAGCTATCCACGTCCCGGCCTTTCAGGGTTGCTTGCTTGGGTACGTTTTTTCACTTCCCGGCGATGGCGATCAAACTTCTTTTTGGCCCGCAAATGCTCTTCGTAGGTTCGACTGAAGGTGTGGGTGCCGTCGCCATTGGCGACAAAATACAAATAATCCACTTCCGCAGGATACAAACTGGCGAGGATGGAAGCAAAGCCCGGATTGTTGACGGGACCCGGGGGTAGCCCCGGATATTTATAGGTGTTGTAGGGCGAATCAATTTCGAGATCACGCTTCAATAGCCGGCGTGGCCCATCAAGTATGATGTACTGAATGGTCGGATCCGCCTGCAACAACAATCGCTTCTTCAAACGGTTGTGATAGACGGCAGATATGGCGGTACGCTCTGAATCGACGACGGCCTCACCTTCGATGATCGAGGCGAGCGTTACCACCTGTAGCAACGTAAGCTCACTCGCGGCCAAGCGCGTTCTTACTTCACCGTCAATTTTTTTCTGAAATTGTCTGACCATAATGTCAATAATGTCCTCCGGGCGCATACCCCAGTGAAAGTCGTAGGTCTCCGGACAAAGAAACCCTTCCAGGCTGGGGGCAGGGATGCCCAACTTCTGCGCAGTCGGCGGATCAAACACCAGCCTCATAAAACGCGCCGAATCGATTTCAATTTTTTTGTTGAGGATACCAGCGATTTGCCGGGCGGACTTACCTTCCGGAATCGTTACCCACTCCACCTTCACCTTACCCTTGGCCAACTGTTGCAGCAGCTGATAACTGGAAATACCACCCGCGACCTCATACTTTCCCGCCTTCAGTTTGTTTTTACAGCGCAATATTGCCGCCGTCCAGTTTACCCTATCGTTGCCGGTTATCACCCCTTCCTCAACCATCATTTTTACGATGGCATCAAAAGACATGCCGCTGGTGATTTTGAGCGTGTGCTTACTTTGATCGCTTCCGGTCACAACCGCTGCCAGCAACACCCAATAAGTGAAACCAGTCGTCACGGCAACGGCTGTTCCGGCCACCAGCGCCAGTGTTCTTTTGTTAAGAGCAAACATCAAACTGCGATTTCTTTGTAATGAAAACAAGGAAACTTGAACTTATTGTTTTGTGAATTCACGAGTGCCGGAACATCAGTAAAATATTGTAAAGCGAGTGTGTGTAGGCCGTGATGCCCACACCTCTGAGAATGAATAAAATTGAAAACGCTACACCCGCCAGAAATCGAAAAACAAACGAAGAGATTTCAATCGGTTCGTTAAAAATTTCCAAATAATGGCTGCCGGCAAAAAGCAATGAACTGGCTGCTATTGCCATGCCATAAGTTAGATAGGGATTTACATTGAAAAGATAATCGATTACCGAGACGAACAGTGTGATGAGCAGAAAACGGAAGAATATTTCTTCATAAACCCCCGAACCCGTATGCACAATAATGGCAGCGACCTTGGCCGTATTGACTTCGCCGTTAACGCTTAATAATAATCTGGCGACGAAACTAACAACTATACCGAAGATCAGAGCATAAAACAAACTCTCAATAAACATAAAGGCAATACGGCTTGGTTTTTTCAGAAATTTGATGATCGTCTTTTTTTGGCTTACGAAGACCCACAGCAAACAAAATGCAGGTATAATTACCGCAACCCCGGCATACACATTGATTTTTGTGAGCAACAATTTGATGGCGAAATCTACGCCCGTTCGCCATTCGCCCGCCCATCCCCGGTTGATTTGATAAGCTAAGATCTCATAGACGATCCACAGTGGGGTTATGAAAAAGCAGCCAAGCGCTGGGCGTCTCGATATCCGCCAATACTCATTTCCGAAAAATCTCCTCAGCAATTTCCGTCTCAAATAAAAAATAGCGAAGCAAATATATAAATTCAGCCATGGAATGTCAAGGCTTAAATTTTCGGCCCTGGAACTTTTTGGCTTGACATTTGACGCATTTTTGGTATATTCTCTGCCGACTTCAAAACCAGCCCTGTCACGGTTTACGAGTCGTGATAGGGGTTTGACAACCACCAAAACAATCTAGAAGAATTATGTTAGTAAACGTGAGCTTTACTCCGGTGGGAACCGGCGAAGAGACCAAAGAACTCATCGCCAAGGCGATGAAAATTATCGCCAGCAGTGAACTTGAGTACCAGTTGACAGCAATGGGAGTGATCATTGAAGGCGATTGGGAAGAGGTGATGCATTTGATCAAAAAGTGCCATGACGAAATCAAATCCTTTGCGGAGCGCGTGGTGACGAACATCATTGTGGATGATCGCAAGGATCTCAACCAGCGGTTGAAAAATACCGTACTCGAAATTGAGTATGCGGTGGGCGGCGCCCTCAACACGGCCGGCTTGACTTAAACAACCTCCAAATCTGGGGCTACGAATAACAAGGGCGTGATGCTGGTTTCACGCCTTATTTATTTTTATCTACTCATATCGCTCAATGGAATTACAAAACAAAGTCGCCCTGGTGACCGGCGGCGCTGTGCGAGTTGGCAAAGCCATTGCAATCGCGCTGGCGAAAGAAGGCGCCAGGGTTGCGGTTCACTATCATCGCTCGCAAGCCGATGCCGAACGCACATTAAGGGAAATAGAAAGCATCGGAGGAACCGCAGCGCTCGTTCCCGGGGATTTGGCTCAGCTTGCGGAGATCGAAAAGGTTGCTGCACGGTGCTACCAGGCGTTTGGACGCATCGACATTCTCATCAACAATGCCGCTGTCTATTACAGAACGCCACTTGACGAAACCACCGAAAAACAGTGGGACGAATTGATGACCATCAATCTCAAAGCGCCGTTTTTTTGCGCCCAAGCTGTGGCTAAAATCATGAAGAAACAGCAACACGGCAAGATTATTAACATTGTGGATGTGGCGGGCATCGATCCCTGGCCGGGTTATCTTCCCTACTGTGCCTCCAAGGCCGGGTTGATTTCTCTCACCCAGGGATTGGCCAAGGCGTTAGCGCCCAACGTTCAAGTGAATGCCATCGCTGCAGGAACAGTATTGCTGCAGGAAAATACGACCCCTGAATATCAAAGAGAAATTGAACAGCTGTCGCTGTTGAAAAAGATCGGTAGTCCCAGCGACATCGTGAATAGCGTGCTTTACTTGTTGCAAGGTAGTGATTTCATCACCGGAGCGGTCATCCCGGTAGATGGCGGCAGGTTGCTGGCATGATAGTTAGCCTGAATAATACACAAACTCTGAAGTCTTGTGGCAGTTCTATGATTATTAAGTCTCCACTCCTACAACGTGGAGTATTGGATTGATGGATTAATGAAATGCCAAATTGCATCGATCCATTAATCCATCGGAATTGCAGGAGGTTATTCAGGCTAAAAGAATACCGACCGCTTTGGGAACAGTCCGAATATCCCGCCGGTGTGGATGAAAAGAACGTTTTCGTCAGCTTTAAACGTGCCGGCGCGAATTTGATCATAGAGTCCGAACAGCGCCTTTCCGGTGTAGACGGGATCAAAAATGATAC
>DASWHH010000050.1:0-5375 GCA_036398295.1 bacterium | reverse complement strand
GCCCAGGAGCAATTTCGCGCTGTCGCCCGGAGCCAACGTGAAGGGGGCGCTACCGTTCAGTACAAGGAACTGGTCTACGTCGCTGCCAACAAATGAGGCCGAGTTGACCGTCAAGTCGCCGGTGCCAGCATTCAACACTATTAAAGTTTGCGAAGCTGACCCGCCGAGCGCGACACTGCCAAAATCGTGTAGCAGTGGAATGACCTCGATGTCAGGCGCCGGCGCGGTGAGGGCATTTCCCAGCAGACTCACGGCAACCGTATCTTCGTCGGCGTCGTTGCTGAAGATGACCAGCTCGGCTACTTTTGGTCCGGGAGAAGTTGGCCGGAAGCTGGTGAGCACTCTCTGACTGTCCCCGGGTGCGAGTTCGAGGGGCAGTACGATGCCGTCAACCTGAAATTGCTCAAAATTTGTACCGGTGATGGTGAGGTCCAGCACGCGCAGGTTCGCAGTGCCGCGATTTCTAATTCTTATTGGCCCTGATGCGGTTGCGTCGATCACCACGTCGCCAAAATCAAGCCTGACCGGACTCACTTCGATATCCGGTTCGGATTTCACCGTGAACTTGCCGTCGCTGACGATGGCGCCCGGTATGCCGGTATTAAACAGAAAGCCGACAAATCGCAAAATGCTCGTTTGACCTGGCTGCCCAATCACCGCAAAATTCAAATTGACCAGGCTGCCGCTGCCGCTGAGTGGCGTGGTGCCGACTCCGCGTATGATGATCAGAGTATCAAGAAGTTCGTAACTGGGAGGACCGAAAATTTCTGAGAGCGTACCCGTGCTCGTGGGAGGCAAAATGGCCAACACGGTGGGATCGAACTGAATCAACGCGCTATATGAAAACACGCTGCGCCCACTCAAGTTGCCAACGATGAGGGGGATGCTCACCATCGATCCTGGCGTCGACTCAGTTTCTGGCAAGCTTACCGGTATAGGCTGTGCATTGGAAATGGCTGGGCCAAGCAGGGTTGACAGGCCTAATGAGATTGTGGTGATAAACCATTTCATGGATTCCCCGTCCTATGATAGAAGGTTTACTGGACTCACTCACTTGCGTTCTGAAAGGCAACGGTCATGCCATTGCAGGATTGAGTACCGGCATCGGTTGAGCTGATTATTACTATCCTTCAATAATTATTACATTTTCGGCATGGCCAGACCATAAAAAACGCCCGATTACAGGTTGGTTGGTCGCGAAACCGGGCTATAATCAGGCTGCTGAAGATCGATCAGTTTTCGTGCAAGTAGTCTGAATTTAGCCAACCCCAGCGCTTCAATCAGCTGTGACGGGCGTTGTGGTTGTCGTCGCTGATATTCACCGCGACGTCGCGGTCGAGGGCCTGGCGAACCATGCTGGCCAGAGTTTGCAGCGAGATGGGCTTGGGAACAAAACCATCGGCGCCTAATCGCAAGGCTTTCTGCACTCTCTTGGATTTGGCGAATCCGGAGAGGATGATCGCCCGTTGGTGCGGATGGGTCTTGAGGATTCTTTCATAGGTCTCTGCGCCATCGATGCCCTCCATAACCATGTCGAGTATAATCAAATCGGGCGGTTGTTCATGGACGCTCTCGATGGCCTCTTCACCGCTGGCCACGCTGTAAGCGTTATAGCCGAGGTGCTTCAAGAGCTGCGAAGTGACCCGACGCTGCACGGGGTCATCATCTACGATCAGAATGTTTTCGTCACCGCCTTCAATTTTGACGATGCTCTCGGGGATTTTGAGCTCCGCGTCACGGGTCACCGGAAAGTAGAGTGAGAAGGTAGCACCGGCGCCCGGCTCGCTCGCCACCGTGATATAACCCTTATGATCTTCAACGACACCATGTACCACACTCAGACCCAGGCCGGAGCCGCGCATGCGATCGGTCGTTTTGGTGGTAAAAAAAGGATCGAAGATTTTATCGAGGTGCTCCGGCTGAATGCCCGCCCCAGTATCTGAAATCTCAAGCTTGACGTATTCCCCGCGCTCGATGGTTTTGTAACCTTGCAACGGTTCATCGAGATAGACATTGCAGCTTTTGATTGTTATTGTTCCCGATCCGGGAATGGCCTCCTTCGCGTTAACGAGAATATTCGTCAGCAGGCGGGACAATTGCGCGCCGCCTCCCTTAGTCAAAAGCAGATTGTCTTCCAATTCTTTGCGGAGAGCGATTTCCGGAGGGAAGGTCACCGATGTCAGCACGTTTTCCACCGTGTCGTTGAGGTCAATCGTCGCCATCTGGTAGTGGCCGCGGCGTCCCAGCGCCAGCAACTGCTGGTTGATTTCAGCGATTTTGTTTGCCGCAGCTTCGATTTCGTCAATCAGCTCCAGGGCTGGATGGTTTCTGCCGAGGTCGCTGCGAATGAGTGAGGGATAGGCGGCCAGCGGTCCCAGCAGGTTGTTGAAGTCATGGGCGATCTGGCCGGCTAAGCGGCCGGCAGCCTCGAGTCGTTGCGCCCGCTCCAGCTCCTGCTGCAGTTGCTTTGACTTCGTGATGTCCCGGCAAATAACGCGGATGGACTGTAACTGCCCGTCATCGTTTTTCAACAGTGAAAACTCTTTGCTAACCCAAATGATCGTCCCGGTTTTTTGGAGGAAGCGCGCTTCGATGCTTTTGGGAGGCTCACCGGTGCGCTGGATCATTTCCAGCGCCCGCTCGACTTTATTGAGGTCGTCGGGGTGAAGGAAACAGTTCAGGCGTTTGCCGACGATCTCGTTGTCCAGGTATCCCAGGGTGATTAGCCCGCGTCTATTTAATGCCGTCACCACGCCATGCGGATCCAATATGGCATATATGTCGGGTGCGTTGTCGAAGAGATCGTGGAATCGTTCTTCGCTTTTGATCAAGGCTTTCTCGAAACGCTTACGTTCGCTCAGTTCTTTTTGCAACTGTTTTGCCTGGTTTTCCAAGGTATCCTGGGCTTTCAACAGGGCGGTATCCCGCTCCTGTATTTGCTCCAGCATTTCATTGAACTGCTCAGTAAGAAAACCTAACTCGTCGTCGCTGTGCTTGATGGCGCGCACGGACAAATCCTTTTTTTCCGAAACTTGTTTGGCAATTTGTGCGAGGTGCAAAATCGGCGTCGAGATAATGCGTTGTAGACGGGTTGTCATCAACAGCGCTGCAGATAAGGCAAAGAACAAAACCGCCGCCTCAATCCCCAGATACCTTCTTAGCCGCTGATAGAATTCTTTCATGTCGGATTGGATGTAAACGGTTCCGATGGCCGCTTCATCCAAAATGACCGGCTTGAAGACGTGCAAGCGACCGTTCGCGAAGTAATGCCCTTCCGCTAACATTCTCGGTAATTCAGGGTGATGGCCATGTGGATCGCGAGCATATTGGACAAAAATTTCCGAGCTGTTTTCGCGAAAAATGTATGCGCAGGTCACATGCCGTTCCGCTGCTAAGGCCGCCAGGGTTTCGGTGGCATCCGTCGCGTTGTCGAAAAGCAGGGCTGCCGTGCTGTTAATGGCGGTGACATCGGCAAGGGTGTAAAGATTTCGCACCATCGCCTGGCGGAAGGAGACCAGATCGTACGTTATGAACGCTGAACCGGCCACCAGCAAGGCGACGCCGCTGATGAGCATAATCAGCAGGATTAAGTTTTTCTTAATGGAAGGGGTGCCGGCGATTTTCATGGCTATTTTTCATTGGAATGATTAGTGAAAGTAATATTCTCAGCCAATTTCAATAGTCTCGAGCTGATTTTGATTCCGGAATGGGCGGCTGAGTTGAGATTGATAGCAAAGCGCACTTTGTTTTCCAGGTTGAACATGTTAATAATGCCACCCGCGTTGGTAAAATTCGCCACCTCGCTCACCGTCAGAACGCTGGCGTTGTTGATCTTCTCGAGGATGCGTTTCAACCTGGGCAGCTCGGAAGCGCTGATGAACAGAATGTGGCAGAACTGCAGGTCGGCGAGCCGGCGAAATCGTTTAACCTCCAGATTTCTGCCGCGGATGGTCTGGCCGACGACCATGCTGTCGAGATCGTTGCCAAACGGGTCGACTCCGATGATGCCGATCACAATCGGAGCCGCGCTGTCGGCAAACGCATGCTCAGGCCACTCCACAAATTTCGCAAAATTGAACAGGAAGGCTGCCTTGACCTGGTATTCCAATATTTTGGAATTTTGGGCATAGGCCATGCCGATACCCCCCAGCAGGAGCATGAATAGATTCAACTTCTTCATCGCTGGCTCTTTACAAGACTGATAGACCTGGCCGAGTCAGGCGTTAGTCATTTTTTTCCGGATCTAAAATCGCCAGGTAATCTTACTATATATTCCCCGCTGGATTTCGCTTGCGGCCGTGCCACTCTGGATAAAAGGAGCGTTTAACCCGGATAGGCTGGTCCGACTTTCCGGGAGGCGTTGGTGGAACAGGTTGTGAACGACCACCGAAAGCCCCATATTTCTGTTAATCTGCCAACCTAAGTGAAAATCGCCGTTAACATAGTCATGCAACTGTAGACTGGGCAATTCCTCAACATAGCGGAGCCGAATATCGAGCGTGAGATTTCCCAGTGGCTCAAAGGTGGTCCGGAAAAAAATCTGGTGCTTGGGGCTTTGACCTTCGATGTTTTGTGCTTCCAGGGTGCTGGCCCCGCTGGCTTTAATATCCATATTTAGAAAAGAATAAACTGTAGTAAATTTCAGCTTTTGCGAGGGAGTGAAGGAACCGCTGATTTCAAAACCGATGTTGGTGGCCTCGGCCGTGTTTTCGGCGATCAGCGGCAAAACAAGCACATTGTAATCCGGGTCCAGATAAGGCATGCCCTCGTGCAAGATTTGCAGCTTATCGTAGAGATTGTAGAACGCTGTTAGATCAAAAACCATGCCATCGGCTGGGTGCACTCGATAGCCCGCTTCCAGCGCTGTCAGCTTTTCGGAGTCCACCGCATGATCGCCAAATAGGATTTGAAAGTAGGGCGGAGGCACATGAGTGAACGAATCGGATATGATGCGGGCATCGTTTTCAGCGCGGGATGGCGTGCGAACGGCGCGCGATAGCGCTCCCCAGGCGGTATGTCGCGGATTGGGAGTCCATTGCAACCGCAGATTTGGCTGAATTTCGACCCCGGTGTACATATTATGTTCAAGTTTTGATCCGAAGATCACCCGCAATTTGCGTTCGATGAACGAAATCTCGTTTTGAAAGAATGCGTTGAACAGATGCAGTTGACGGCTGGCCGGATGCAGCGAAAACGCCAGCGTGGAATCGAAATCATCACTGACGAAACGGTAACCGCCGCCCCAGATAATTTCCTGATTGGAGCCCCACAAAAAGTCGTGCTGAAAATCAACATCAACGGTGTGAATGGTGCCTCGCACCGCACTTTCCCGCCGTTGCACGCGATCATAGTAAAGCTGGAGCTGGATTTCGGAG
>DASWHH010000049.1:0-4825 GCA_036398295.1 bacterium | reverse complement strand
GATCAAAATCTTCGCGCGTTGGTACTATCGCGCGCAGGTGCCGCTGGTGATCATGCTGCTGCTGGCGATCTGGCGGCGCATCTCGGAATATGGCGTGACCGAGAATCGCTACTTCGTGCTGGTGATGGGTGCCAGTCTGGCGGCGATCGTGCTTTACTTCATCTTCAGCAAGCAGAAAAATATCAAAATCATTCCCCTCACGCTGTGTAGTCTCGCTTTTCTCTCTGCGTTTGGACCATGGAGCGCATTTGCAGTATCGGCGCGCAGCCAGATGCATCGGTTAGAAACGCTGTTACTAAAAAATAATATTTTAATCGAGGGCTTCGTGCAGAAAAGCTCCCAACCCCCGCGGTTCGCGGACACCAAGGAGATTTCCAGCATCGTGCAATATCTTTGTGATACGCATGGACCGGAAATCCTCCAACCGTGGTTCAAGCAGGACCTGCAACAAGCGCTACAAGACAGCGGCGAGACTGAAGTCAAAATCTATGGTAATCGTACGGCCACGCGCATGGTGGGACTGATGGGACTCGCGTTTGTCAGCCAATGGGAAACCGCGGTAGGAAGGCACTTTTCCTTCAATTCCAAGCGGGAGGGTGTATATGCCCTGGTTGGTTACGATTATCTGCTGCAATCAAATGAGCTGAACTACTCGTCCAACACAGAAACCTTCAGCGCCGGAGCTTCGACTTACACGCTTGTCTTTGATCATGAACGCTCCTTACTGACATTGAAAGGAAACGGTGAGGAGGAGCTTCTGCTCTCGATCGAACTGACGCCTTTAGTCAGGAGATTGCTGGCGGAATATGCAACTTCGCAATTCAGTGGATTTCCTCCGTCAGAAAAAATGACCATCGCGGCCTCGAACCAGCTGCTGAAAACCAAATTTTGCTTTTTGAGCTTACAGGGTCAGCGGGAAGGAGGAGCGTTGAAGATTTTTTCCCTGAAAGTGGATGTTTTCATTGGCAAGTTGAGCACTATTTTGCAAATCGAACAATGAATATCGAACACGCAATGTCGAATAATGAACTTCGAAATTCAGCATTCCTTGTTCGATATTCGTCCTGTCAGAATACTTAAGAGGTCAATCATGATACACAGCGAAACTCGTGGCACCGTCGCCATCATGCGACTGGAATATGGCAAGGTCAACCTCCTCGATGCAGACATGTTGTCGGCGATTATCGCAAAGTTAGAAGAATTGGAAAAACAGGACCACCGCGCGCTGGTGCTCACCGGCGCCGGCTCGACTTTTTCCGCCGGTGTGGATTTGTTCAAAGTGCTAAATGGCGGCGGGCTGTATTTGCAGAAGTTCATTCCATTGCTCAGCGAGGCGTTGCTGAAATTGTTCGTCTTTCCAAAACCCGTCGTGGCCGCGGTCAACGGACACGCGGTTGCCGGCGGCTGCATTTTAGCATGCGCCTGTGATCATCGCCTGATGGCGGAAGGCAGTGGCCGAATCGGCGTGGCGGAGTTGCAGGTGGGCGTGCCGTTTCCGGCGTTGCCGTTGGAGATCATGCGTTTCGCGGTTGATCCGCGTTATTTGCAGGAGATGGTTTACACCGGCAACACTTACTCGCCTGCGGAAGCCAGGGAGCGCGGCATCATCGATGAAGTGGTCAAGCCGGAGGCGTTGCTGGATCGGACGCTGGCGGTTGCGGAAAGGCTCGGCACGATTCCCACCGAATCGTTCCGGCTCACCAAACTGCTGCTGCGACAGCCCGCGATCGAGCGCAGCGACCGCTACGCCAAAACCAACGATCCCGAAGCGCAGAAAATCTGGGCCTCGCTAAACATTCAAAACACCATTCGCGACTATTTGCAGAGAACGGTTCGAAAAAAGTCAGAATAGATTTCATTTGCATTTTAACTATTTAATTTTATACTAATACATTTTTACGGGTAAGGTAATTGACTGAATTCTGTCTTTGCCACTCAAACCAGAAGGAGGTGTAATTTGACAAAATTAGGATCCTTTATCATCATCATTTGCTTTTGTAGCTTAGGCGCAGTCCACGCGCAAAACGAAACCCTGGGCGATGTTCACCTGTTTCAAACCTTTTTTAATGATGCCGCCGCTCCGACCACAACTTATGGCGAGGGCGTGTTCGGCTTCAGCAATTTCGACGGTGCCAATGTCATTAACCTTGGCGTGCGCGCAGGATTTCCGATTAACGAACAATTCACAGTTGGCGGCGGAATCGCATTTTTGAATGCGGACCCGGACGTGGGCAACGGCGAATCAGGGATCTCAGATTTGCGCATGGTTGGTATCTATCATTTGCCAAGCCGCTCCGCCACTATTTTTTCGGTCGGGGGGTTTTTGACTTTGCCAATCGGTAAGGACGAGCTTGGCCAGGGCGAAGCAAGTTTCGGCGCATTCGGGGCTGTTCGTCACCCGGTGGCACGACAAACGGTCATCACGGGTACCCTCGGTCTCGAATTTCTCAAGGGTGCCCCGGTCGAAGCTGGTGGCTGGCCGGGTGTGGGGGTAGGCGCGAATCGTGAGACCGCCCTGCTTTTGGGCGGTGGAGTCGTGCACCAGGTCACGGGCGCGGTCAGCTTAGTAGGCGAGCTCAATTTCAGGACCGAAGGCGACTTCGCGCTTTTGACTGGCGGCGTTGATTACGAGCTGGCGAGCGGCGGCCGATTGCGCGGCGGCCTCGGCATCGGGGTGGACGATGGCGCGCCGGATGTCTCAATCCTGCTCGGCTACCTGCATTCTTTCCGATGATGGGGTGAGCGGGGAACGCACGGCAGTGCCCGGTTTGTGAAGCAGGTATAGGGTATAAGGTGTAAGGTTTGGTACCTAGTCAACTTATTTCCCTATACCCTATACCTTATTCCCTATACCTTAATACCCTGTCCCCCTGCCGTTCATCGGCCGGCCGATAGAAAAATAATCGATGTTCAGACTCTTCATGCGGGCCGGCACGTAGAGATTCCGGCCGTCAAAAATCACCGGCGTTTTCAACGTTTCTTTGATGAGATAAAAGTCCGGTTCACGGAAGGCATTCCACTCGGTCATGATAATCAAACCATCCGCTCCTTCGAGGGCGTCGTAGCGTTTCGAAAACAGCTGCAGATCTCTGCCAATGCGGTCACTGAAGATGCGTTCGGCTTCGTGCTGCGCTTCAGGATCGTGGGCGCGCACCTTCGCCCCATGCGCCTGCAATGCCTTGATCATTTCGATGGCCGGTGCCTCGCGCATGTCGTCCGTTTTCGGCTTGAAGGCCAGGCCCCATATGGCGAAGGTCTTGCCTTGTAGATCATCTTTGAAATAGGATTTGATCTTATTGAGAAGAATGGTCTTCTGCCGTGAGTTCACATCTTCCACCGCACGCACAATCCTCATTTCCATGCCATTTTCCTTCGCGGTTTTGATGATGGCCTGCACATCTTTTGGGAAACAGGAGCCGCCGTAACCGGTGCCGGGATAAATGAAATGCGGCCCGATGCGGCTGTCCGTGCCGATGCCTTTGCGCACCATTTCCACGTCGGCGCCGAGGATATCGCATAGATTGGCGATTTCGTTCATGAAGGAAATTTTCGTGGCCAACAGCGAATTGGCGGCGTATTTGGTCAGCTCGGCGCTGCGCTCGTCCATCAGCAGAATGGGCTTGCCGGAGCGCACAAAGGGTGCATAGAGATTTTTCATGATCTCGGCCGCTTCAGGGTCGCTGGTGCCGATAACCACCCGATCGGGGCGTAGAAAATCATCGATGGCGGCCCCTTCTTTCAGGAACTCCGGATTCGAAACCACGGCAAATTTCTGGTCGGTATGCTTGCGGATTTCCGCCGTCACTTTGTCGGCGGTGCCAACTGGTACCGTGCTTTTGTTGACCACCACCTTGTAGCCGTTGATATATTTGCCAATGTCGCGCGCGACCGCCAGCACATATTTTAAATCGGCGGAACCGTCTTCATCCGGCGGCGTCCCCACGGCAACAAAAATAATTTGCGACTTTTCAACACCATATTTGATATCGGTGGTGAAGAACAAACGATCTTCTTTGGCGTTGTGAATGACCATTTCTTGCAAACCCGGCTCGTAAATGGGGATTTCGCCGTTATTGAGTTTGTCAATTTTGCTTTTGTCCACGTCCACACAAATCACCTCGTTGCCAACATCGGCGAAACAGGTGCCGGCCACCAGGCCCACGTATCCAGTACCTACTATGGTAATTCTCATTGCTGCTCCATACTTTAATGTTAATACTCCAAGAAATTGCCACTCAAACAATTAATCGGCATTCGATGCTAAACCTTAACAGACATAACATCTTGCCAGCGCCAATTATCAACAGGAAAAGTTACCATCAAAAATGCAAATTGGCGAAAACCGTGGGTGCGATTCATGAATCGCACCACCGAATTGGAATAAAAACGCCGCCCGCGAAAATTCAGCGGACGGCGTTTGCCTATGACGAGGAGAGGAGGAGGGTTAGTTTGTACTGGCAACATCCTGCGGGTTGCCGATTTTGTAGCGTCCCTGGAAGAAGCCACGACGGTCGCCCGGGCGGCCGGTCTTGAAGTGGCCGCGCAGGGTGCCGGCAGTCTGATGCTCGCGGTCCACCCAGCGACCACGGAAGGTCCCACCCCTTTCGTTGCGATCAAATTCCCACTGGCCTTCCAACAGACCGCGAAAGTCGCCGTTCAGGCTGATGTATTTGCCAAAGAAGACTTTGTTGCCGTCACGATTAATGCCCCAAATACCCCTGAGATGACCGGCATTCGTGCCCATACTGTTGATCCAGCGGCCGCGGAATTCGCCGCCGTTGGGTGCGGTTTTGACCCAGCGGCCAGCCAAAAAGCCGCCGTCAAA
>DASWHH010000048.1:0-3908 GCA_036398295.1 bacterium | reverse complement strand
CAAAATTGAATAAAGAAGAGGGAGAGATTGCGCTTGGTTCCCAATTTCAGGCGGATGTGATCATGACGGTGGCGGACCTCACCCGCATGGAGATGGTAGCCGAGATCGATGAAAACGACGTGGTGCTGGTGTCGTTGAGCGATAGCGCGGCTATCGAAGTGGATGCGCTGCCCGACGAAAGGTATCACGGCCTGGTGAGCGAAATAGCTCACACTGCCACTACTCGCGGACTCGGCACGCAGGAGGAGGTCACCAATTTTGATGTTAAAATCTCTATCAGCGGTAACGTGGAGCGGCTGCGTCCCGGTATGTCTGCCACCGTAGATATTAGAACCGACACCCACAACGCTGTGCTTTTCGTTCCCATCCAGGCCATCACCATGCGCGAACCGGTCGACACCACCAGCACTGTGGGAGAGTTCAGCAAAAAAACCTGGCGCCGAAAGAAGGGCTCAACCCGCGATGCGAACGCCGAGATGTGGGGAGGCGGCAATTCCGACGGTGCTGCCCAAAACAACGACAAAAGCGATGGGGCCGAGAAAGAAAAAATGGTGCAGGTGGTTTTTGTGGTTCAGGATGGCAAAGCGGTGATGAAACCGGTGGATACCGGCATCAGCAGCGAAAAAAACGTCGAGATTTTGTTCGGGTTGGAGGAGGGTGAAGAAGTGGTCACCGGCAGCTTCCGCGCTTTGAGCAACCTGTTGAAAGACGGCAGCAAAATCAAAATCGACAACAAAGTGAAGAAGTTCGGACGAACAGAGGGTGAACAAGCCGAGTAATCTGAACTATTCGATACTATGAACTATCAGGTGTCACAAAGTGGACTAATGCAGCAAAGGGCATAGCGCATAGAGAAAGACAGCGCGCCATGCGCTATGCTCTTTGCGCTATGCCGATGTCGATTTCTCAAATTATTCAGGTTAGTTAAGTGCACCAGGAGATAAAAGCATGTTAATCGATATCAAAGACCTACAGAAAATCTACACGCTCGGGGCGGTTGATGTGCCCGCTTTGCGCGGCGTAAACGTGAGCATCGCGGAGAACGAATATGTGGCGATCATGGGGCCGTCCGGCTCAGGCAAATCCACCCTGATGAACATAGTGGGATGCCTCGATACCCCCACCGAGGGCAGCTACCATTTTGTCGGTGAGGATGTCAGCAACATGGACGATGATGAGCTGGCCACTATCCGCAATAGAAAAATCGGTTTCGTTTTTCAGACTTTCAACCTGCTACCGCGCGCCTCGGCTCTGCACAACGTTGAATTGCCATTGATTTACAGCGGGGTACCTTCGGGCACGCGCAAGCAACTCGCCAAGGAAGCGCTCGAACGAGTGGGGTTGGGAGATCGCGTTAGCCATAAACCCAACGAGCTTTCCGGCGGTCAGCGGCAGCGGGTTGCCATTGCTCGCGCCCTGATTAACAATCCGTCTATCATACTTGCCGATGAGCCTACCGGTAATCTCGATACCAAGACCGGTGAAGAGATCATGGAAATCTTCAGAAGCCTGCACGAACAGGGTAACACGATCATTTTGGTCACGCACGAGGAATACATTGCCGAACACGCTAACCGCATCATTCGCCTGCGGGACGGCGTGATCGAGAGTGATGAGACGACGAAACGAAACGGCAAACATCAGTAGTTACTAACCTGCATTATTCCTAGCGCGGCAAGCTGTACTGTCAAACGTGAAAAGTGAGACGTGAAGCGTGGCATCCTTTGCTATTTTTTGAAGTCGCGCAGCGTGTGGGTGCGTCTCACGTTTGACGTTTCACTTTTTACAGAGAATCTTACAAATGAAAAACATGCCAAACGGCAACTCGTTCTCCAGCCGTCGCTTACCAGGATTCCGGCGGGTGCTATTCTGGTTGTGGGATTGGGAAAGCATCGTGATGGCGTTCAGCTCTCTGCGCGCTAACAAGCTGCGCACGATTCTCACCACCCTCGGCATCATGATCGGCGTGGCCACAGTCATCACCATTTTGACGGTCATTAACGGACTCGATAGCGCGTTTTCCGAGCAAATATCCAACCTGGGCTCCGACAGCCTTTATATCACCAAAATTCCCTGGACGGTGGGAATGGAATTCTTCAAGTACCGCAACCGCAAAGACATCACGATGAAGGAGGTTGACGCCATCGCGAAACAGGCGACGCTGGTACGAGCGCTGGCGCCGATTGCTTCGGCACGGCGTACGGTGAATTTCGGTAATACTACCTTGAACGGCGTGATTGTGAACGGTACCAACGATCAGTATAAGGACGTTGCGAACTCTTACCCGGAATATGGACGTTTTATGACGCCTTATGAAGTCGAGCACCGCCGCAGTGTTTGCGTATTAGGCTGGGAAATTGCACAGAAACTTTTTGAGCATGAGGATCCACTGGGCAAAAAGGTATTCGCCGGCGGCCATCCGTTGTACGTAGTCGGGGTGTTGGAGAAACGCGGCGAGATTCTGGGAGAAAACCTTGACGCCAATATTTATATACCGCTTGGGGCGTTTTACAAGGCTTTTGGCTCGCGGCGCTCGCTAATGATTCGGGTGCGGGTGCTGAGTCCTGAAATCATCGAGCAAGCCAAGGACGAGTTGCGCGGCATTTTGCGTCGGGTTAGAAAAGTTTCGGTGGAAAAAGACGACGACTTTGCCATAAATCAACAGGATGTGTTGGCCAATTTGTATCACAGCCTCACGGCTGGCCTCTATGCCGTAGCCGTGGGCATCGGCGCGATTTCGCTGTTGGTGGGTGGCATTGGCATTATGAATATCATGCTGGTGGCGGTGACCGAGCGCACTCGTGAAATTGGCGTCCGCAAAGCCATTGGCGCGCGGCGGCGGGATGTGCTGCGGCAGTTTCTCATCGAATCGGTGGTCATCAGCGCTGTCGGTGGCATCATTGGTTTGATCTTTGGATTTGGGCTGGCTAAAATCATTGCCGGCGTTTCGCCAATTCCGGCGAACATTACCGTGTCTGCCGTGTTTGTCGCGCTGATGTTTTCTTCAATGGTCGGAATCTTTTTTGGGATTTATCCGGCGTATAAAGCGGCGCGCCTCGATCCGATTGAGGCGCTAAGGTATGAGTGACGATAATGAGCAGAGCGCAAAGAGCAGAGGCCCTAGAAATCCGGTCGGAAAATCCAAAAAGATTAGCATGTCATTCCTGCGTATGCAGGAATCTCCCGGGTTCCCGCACGGAAGCAGGGGATTCCGGCACAAGGCCGGAATGACAGGCCATTTTCCGACCGGATTTCTAAGCTATGCGCCATGCGCTTTGCGCTATGCTTTTCAATGGTAATTAAGAACTGTTCCGGTTAGCTATCAATGGATATTAAACAAACCATCATCATCGCGCTCAACGCCATTCGCGCCAACAAACTGCGTTCCATTCTCACCACCCTCGGAATTGTGATTGGCGTGCTGACGGTCATTTCCATGCAGACATTCATTCAAGGATTGAATAATAGCGTCAACCGCGAGTTGTCGGTTATTGGCACCAATACCTTTTATGTGCAAAAATACCCGGCCGTCACCCTCGATGTTTCTAAGTATCGCAACCGCAAAAACATCACCATGGACGATGTCCGCGCTATCGAAAAACTGGCGACACTGGTCAACTTAGTCGCGCCCGAGGATTTCAAGTTTGGCACGACCGTTCGCTATGGCCGCAACAAAACCAATCCTAACATCTTTCTGTTGGGCGGCACTCAATCGTGGCAATCCACCAACGGCTTTTTTGTGGAAGAGGGTCGTTTCATATCGGAGTTTGATATTCAGCAAAATCGCCAGGTTTGTGTACTGGGTCTCGACATTGTGGAAAAACTTTTTCCGTTTGAGGAAGCGGTTGACAAAGAAGTACTCATCGATGGCCGGCGCTTCACAGTGATAGGCGTCTTTGAAGAAAAAG
>DASWHH010000047.1:0-3781 GCA_036398295.1 bacterium | reverse complement strand
CACCACCGATAGCATTTTCCTTCTCGGAAACCTGTGCATCGATGCTATCCTTGATCGTAAGCGTTCCTATGTGTTTGTTGGACAGGTCGAAGGGAGCGATGTACTCCATCAGCAGCGCCGATGCTAATACTTGTTCGCTGCTCGAATCTTCAGCGCTGTATTGCCCGACAACCAGGGCCTTGTACACACCGTCCTCCAGATTCGATAGGGATAACTGGTAAGCACTCAAACTGTGCGCGGGAACTTCCTGATTCTGGCTTCTAACGCGCCCATGGTACTTGCCGGAAGCACTGTAGATGTCTGCCCACAGAAACACCTTCATCGCTTCCAACCCTATGTTCTCCACCCGGATCTCCAGAACCGACGTCGTGTCGGCCAGGAGAATCGTGACATCGGTCAACCGCAGACCCCGAGCCGAAGCAGAGCCTCCCGCCATCAAAACCATGGCCAGAAAAACCAGAAGAGAAAAAATCCCTTTCATCGCGATGAGGTGCCCTTTAATCCCTTTTCCTGCAATATTTGTACCCGTATAAATAGCCATTATATTCAATCGGCCGTCTTTGCGTAAAACATAAGGCATTTTGATCTGTAATTGGGCACCCTGCTCTAAAAACGAACGATCAACCCTATTCGCAGCCACCTTACTTAAAAAGGATAGATCTCAAGGTCCAAGTTAACAGCAAAGACTCCCGAGACCGAGCCACCTGGATCAGCATCGTCGTCCAAGGGGGGCCTTACAAAAAGCGTCTCAAAATCCCATAGCATTCGCTATTTCATTACTTGTCTGTCATCGTCCATCCCCAGCGATTAACCCCGGCTGCCCATGGTCTGGTAAAATCGCCGCCATCACTATCAATGAAATAACGTTCTTGACATGCATCTCTGCACATTCAATCCTTCGAGGGGCAGGGCACAAGATCTTCGCGTAGGAGTACCGGGCGGGCAGAGTACTTCGCTCTTAGGCGCTCCGATCAATTCTCTGCGATACCAATAACCTGATTGACGAAATGCAATAGCTTACGAAAATATGTCGTCCCGCCGACAATGTAGGTGTCGTTGTGATCAGCCCCCGCTATTTCATAAAATTCCTTGGGTTCATTGGCAGCTAAGAACAACTCTCTTCCCAATTTCAACGGAACCGTGCGATCTACGTCCCCATGAATCATGAGCAACGGAATATTTATCTGCTTAATCTTTCGGACGGAGTCGAATTTTGTTTTAATGATGAATTGCAGGGGGATCACTCCAAAAGTCGACTTCGCCATGTCGCGGGCCGAAGTGAAGGTGGACTCCAAGATAAGTCCTGCAGCCGGACGTTTGCTGGCGAGATCAACGGCTACAGCGCCTCCCAATGAGCGTCCAAAGATAATGATTCTTTCTCGCCGCACCTGGGGTAACCCAAGCAGATAATCATAGGCACCAAGCGCATCGAGATACACGCCGTTTTCGTCAGGAGACCCGTCGCTTCTGCCGTAACCACGATAACCAAAAATGAAAACGTTCAGGGGAAGATTACTTAGCTGCGACAGATTATCGAGACGGTCTGAGACGTTTCCTGCATTGCCGGTGCACCACAGCAGGGTCGCCACCGCATTTTCATTCTTCAAAAACCATCCGTGAAGCTGAACTCCGTCCGCCGCGGCAAAATAACAATCACGAACGTCAAGGCCAAAGGCCTCCGGATGCCAGTAACCCTGCGGGAACTTGGATGGGAAAAAGATAAGCCTGTTTTCAACCAGTCGAAGAAAAAGCACAAAAACCAAGAAGAAGATCAAAAGCGCCAGGATAAATTTCACTTTCTCGGCCCTACATAAAAAAAGAGGCCGATCGGCCTCTTTTCATTCGACAATTGCAGATGACCAAACTAGGCTGTGAGCTTTTTCACTGCTCCTAAGACATCCTCGTACTTAGGGTGTTCACCGACCTCCGGCACGTACTCGACATATTGCAGCACGCCCTTCTTGTCAACCAAAAAAACCGCGCGGCTAAGAAAGCGCGTCTCTTTAATCCAGGTCCCGTAAGCCCCGCCAAAACTCAAATCGCGGTGGTCAGACAGAGTCTTCAAATTATTGACGGCCGCCAACCCGCACCAGCGTTTCTGGGCGAAAGGCAGATCGCAGCTGATGGTGTACACCGCTACATCCTTTGAGAAAGCTTCGGCCTCCTCATTAAAACGCTTGGTTTCGGCATCACAAACCGCCGTATCCAGCGATGGCACGGATAAATAGAGTCGCACCTTTCCGCTATCCGCGTCAAGGCCGATCTCGGAAAGATCGTTGGCAAGGGCTTTGAAGTCAGGCGCTTTATCCCCAACCTTCAAGGCGGAGCCCAAAAGTGTCAGCGGTTTTCCCTTCAAGGTTACAGCGCCATGGCGTTCAACAGGCATAACTCCTCCTATAGAGATGATTCAGATTATCAGAATCTAAAGCCAATATACGTCATACATCGGCATTTATCAAGCACGTTGTTTGGGCTTGATGATTTCGGGGATACTTAACGCGGCACTCCTGATTCGCTGAGCCACGGACCCAAAATCCTGATTAGCGATCGCCGCGGCAACCGTTCCCGCAACACTGCCGGTTATCAGCTTTCCCACTCCGCAACAGGTGCGAAACCTATTGTCCCCACTCAATAAACTGCTTTCTGGTTGGCGGTTGGCAATTTGGACAAAAAAACGAGTCGAAACCCAACACGCCCACCCGACGAATGGTGGTGCCGCAACGTGGGCAAGGCTGATCTTTCCGATTGCGCACCTTCACATGGCTCCGCACCTTGATCTCGATAGGCTGTTGCGCCTTCTCAACTGCCGCGATGGCCCAATTCATCACGGAGGTTATGCTGTGATAAAGCTGCGCGGTTTGCTCCGGCGTCAGCTGTTGGCAAAAAGTCTTTGGATGAATCCGCGACTCAAATAAGATTTCGTCAGCGTACGCATTGCCAATCGCGCTCAGAGCTGCCTGATTCATCAAGAACACTCGAACCTGTGTACGGTGGTTCTTGACTAATTCCTGAAATTTCTCAAGCGTAAATTCCGCACCTGTTATATCCACACCCTGATCCAGATACCTGGGAATCGCTGCATAGTCGCCAGCCGAAGCCAAATAGACCTTCCCCATTTTCTTATCGTCTAGATAAAAAAAGTGTATGCCATCATCGAGTTTCAAAGTCAGGCAGCGCCCGGGGCCCGATTTCTCCGTCGCGCTGAGTTGGAATCGACCCGCCAGCATCGGATGCACGATGACTTCGTATCCGGAATCAAACATGAAAAGCAAAAACGGCCCGTGACGAACTACCTTCTTGAACCTGACGCCCGTCATAGCTTCGTGAAAAGGGATCGCTATCATCATTCGTAAAACGATCGGCTCCACGACCGTGGCAGAGACGATCTGCCTGCCCGGTAAAGCATCGTTCAGCTTTTTTTCGATGTAGACTAAGTCAGGGAGTTCCGGCATGGCTATAATTCTAAGCCAAGTAAGCGGGAAATATTTCCCCCAAAGATAAGCTCCTGGTCACGGCCTGAAACCTCCAGTGATTCCAGGATATCCAATTGCACATCAAAAATATCTTTACGCCAGCCGCGGGGGAAATGGGAGGAATCGGTGCCAAACAAAATTCGCGCCGCGCCGAGATCTGCCAACGCTTGCTTGAAAACATCTCGTAGGGTCAGTGGCGGCGTTATCCAGGAGTTCGAGCTCGCGGTATCAAAATAAACGTTGACAAATGCCCGCGCCACCGACAGCGCCTCATCATAGCAACCGCCACCAAAATGCGGAACTATGAA
>DASWHH010000046.1:0-4742 GCA_036398295.1 bacterium | reverse complement strand
GTATGCGGCGCTGGTTCAGCGGCATTCATCGCTACAATCATCATAACCTGATCATGTAAAAATTTAGGAGCGAACCATGAACCTCAGATTTGCATTCGACGAAAACTACATGCCTACGGCAAAAATGAAAGTGGTGGGTGTTGGCGGCGCCGGCAGCAATGCCATCAACCGTATGATCGAATCCAAGCTCACGGGCGTGGATTTTGTCGCCATAAATACCGACCTGCAGGCTCTGGAAATTTGCAGGGCCACAAGCCGAATCCAGATAGGGCGCTCGCTCACCAAGGGTCTCGGGGCCGGCGCAAATCCTGAAACTGGCCGGAAAGCGATCGAAGAGGACCGGGAGTCGGTATGGGAAGCCCTCGCCGACGCCGACATGATTTTCGTCACCGCCGGTATGGGCGGTGGCACCGGCACCGGTGCGGCGCCGATTGTCGCGGAAATTGCCAAAGACCTCGGGGCGCTCACCGTGGGTATCGTCACCAAACCCTTTCTTTTCGAAGGTCAAAAGCGTATTAAGCGCGCGGAGGAGGGTATCCAGGAATTAAAAGACCGCGTGGATACCCTGATCATCATCCCCAACCAGCGTTTGCTGTCAGTGGTACCCAAAGACACGCCGTTGAATGCGGCTTTCAAGATTGCCGACGACGTTTTGCTGCAGGCCACGAAGGGCATCTCGGATCTCATCAGCATTCCCGGCTTGATCAATTTGGACTTCGCCGATGTGCGTACGGTGATGGCAGAAATGGGCGATGCGCTCATGGGTTCAGGCATGGCTTCGGGTGAAAGTCGATCGCTGGAGGCGGCACACCAGGCCATTTCCAGTCCTTTATTGGAAGATGTCTCTATCGAAGGTGCGTTGGGAGTGTTGGTTAACGTTACGGGGGGAGAAAACATGACCCTGCACGAAGTCAACGATGCCACCTCCGTCATTTCCGAAGCGGCCGGCAACGAAGCGAACATCATTTTCGGCGCCGTCATCGATCCGCGCATGGAAAAAGAGCTACGCGTGACGGTTATTGCCACCGGCTTCAATCACAATGGGAAATTCAGCTCCCTGAATGGCAGTCGCAAGCGTTACCTCGAGGTGCCGGATTTGTATTTGACCGATCTCGAAGTTCCGACATTTAAGCGATTAAATGATAACGGACACACCAAGGAAACCCAACCCGAAAAAATCGAGGTAGGGAAGCATGAAGACTTCGAGGTGCCGGCGTATTTGAGAAGACGGGTGGAATGATGGCGGGAATCAAGAGCGAAAAGAAAAAGCCCCAAAAATTCGGGGCTTTTTTTATTGGCAGTTTTTGGTCACGGCTAAATCGCTTTCACAACTTTGCCCGACTTGAGACATTGTGTGCATACCTTGATTCTCCGCACCTGGCCATCAATGCGGGCGCGAATCTGCTTCAGATTCGGCAGCCAGCGGCGCTTACTGAGATTGTGAGCGTGGCTGACTCTATGGCCCCGCATCGGCTCCTTGCCACAAAGATCACAACGCTTTGCCATTGTTTCTCCTCTCGCTAATATCTATGTTTTCGACGTTTACTTTCAAAATTTGGCGATGCATTATACAAATAAAAATATAAAAATGCAAGAACAAACGTGAGACGTGAAAAGTGAAAAGGACATTCTCTATCTTCTATCTCCGGCCTCCGTCTGCGGTCCCCATCCTCACTCTTCCAATTTCGTCCCAATGATCAACTTCTTCACCCCGCTTTCTTTGGCGATATCCATCACCCGTACGACGACGCCATGGCTAACGTCCTGATCGGCTTTCAAAATGATTGAAGCCTCTTTCATTTTCGGCAAAACCGCCTTGAGCTTCTCGCTCAAATTTTCTGTGAACACCTCCTCCTCGTTAAGGAACATCTTACCGTCTCTATCCACAAACAAGGTGTAATCTTTCTGCTCTGAAATGACCGCGCTCTTCGCGTGCGGCAGCTCGAGTTTTATGCCTGGTTGCTCCAAAAACGTGGTAGAAACCATAAAAAAAATGAGCAGCAAAAACAACACGTCGATCATTGAGGTGATGTTGAGCATAACCTTCCGCTTCTGGGTGGCCTTAAATTGCATCGGTGTTCACCTCATCATAGTTGGATTTGAATGAAGCAACCTTCTTAACGAGCGCGGACGAGTATTTCTCAATTTCCAGAATGAAGTTTTCGGCCTTGTTAGTGAAATAGTTGTAAAACACCACCGCCGGAATGCCAATCGCCAAGCCAACTATGGTGGTAATGATGGCCTCGGAAAGCCCGGATGAAAAAGCCTGAGCCTGGCCAACCCCCAGAGTGCTGATGACATTGAACACCTTAAAAATTCCCAACACGGTGCCAAACAATCCGAGCAACGGCCCGATGCCGGCAATCGTTTCGAGCATAACCAGGCCCCGTTCCAGGGTACGAACCTCCTGCCGACCCTGATCTCCAAGCGCTTCCTTGATCTCATCTTTTGGAAGATTGCGGCTTTCAAGGCCGACACGGATAATATTTGCAAATGGCCCCTCATGCTTTTCGCAAATCGACAATGCCAGTCCCACGTCCATTGGGCCCCGGATATTTTCCAATACGTTCACGATTTCGGGAACAATCACTTTTTTGCGTCGCAACGAAAACCCTTTTTCAATCACCACGGCCAGTCCTAAGATCGAACACAGCCCCAATGGAATCATGGTGATTCCACCTTTTAGTAAAAATTGCCAGACTTCCAGCATAACAGTCCTTTCTTTTTAGTTTCGACTCGGTATGAAGTAATGAAACTTGGCGGTAACCTCCAGGTGAGACTCAGGAAAATCCGTGGGCAGAGGCATAAACGGCGCGGAAATCTCGATGGCGCGCATACTGGTTTGCATGAGTGTTTCGTGCCCATCGTATGAGACCAGCACTAAGTCCCTCAGTTCACCGTTCGGATAAATTTTGAAACGCAATAAGGTTTCGCCGCTGATAATGCCCATGCGAGTGAATGCCGGGGGTGGAAAAATATTCCGCTCCACTCTTTTCTTTAGCGCCAGCATGTACGGTGCAAAATTCCATTCGTAAGTATTGAAGGAAATTCCACCCTTCTCCAGGGCCCGTGTATCTTGCTGATCATAGCGCGCCCGGGGCACGTTCTCCTGAGCGCCAGGGTTTTTTACCTTCTTTTGGTTAGTCAAATATTCGCGGCTGAACTTTTCAAACTGTTGACTGGCATAGATATCGCCGGTCTCTTCCGGCTGCGATTTTGATGACTTTTTCTCATCCCGGCTCTCGCTTTCCTCGTCTGCCCTGACACCTTGCTCTCCCGGCGGCGCCGGATTGTTTAGCAATTCCCGAAACTCGACATCGCCCCGCGCAAATGGGCCAGCCAACGGCAGTCGAGAATTGACTTCCGAGTCGCGCGCCAGGGCGTTTTTGTCCGACGCCAGGTCGGTGTCGTTTTGAAACTCGTTCACTTTCGCATCTTCGGGGGTTTCGACCACCTCGTGTGGACGCCTTGGCTGTTGCAGTTCAAAAACGATCGGCGCTTCATCACGCGACTTCGTCAGCTTGTCGTCGTTTTTGAAAAGATCGAAATCAATGAGCCCGGACCAAAGCACCAGTGCGATCAGGTGCAAAACTATCGACACGACGATCGAATTTCTTTGAGTATGACTCAAATGTGAGTGATTCACGTTAAATCAAAATCCTCTTTGAATCCTCGGCCAGCATCACCTCGCCGTCAAAATACTTTCGGCACGGGGTGACCATGTCTTCTTCGTCGCACGGCGGGTAAAAGTGCGTCAAGACCAATTTTTTCACACCAGCCTCGGCGGCAATTTTTCCGGTCTCACTGGGGATCAAATGGCCTTTAACTTTCATATGATCCGGGAAAGAACACTCCAGAAGCAACAAATCGGCATGGCGGGCGAGATTGACAATCCCGGCGCAGTAATCGGTGTCCCCGGAGTACACAAATGTTTTGTTATCGACTTCAAAGCGATAGCCAATGGCGTTCGTTGCATGCTTCATCAACGCGGTTTCGAGCTGCCAGCTCGCAAAAGAAACCCGTTGCGCTTCGAATTCGGAAATCACAATCTCATAATCTGCCTCGAGCATGCGACGACTAAATAGTTCGGTGAAGCGGTTGTAAAAATCTCTGAATCCTCTTGGACCGCAGATTTCGAGCGCCTTGGTTCGCGTAAACTGGGGAGTATGTTTGGTTGCAAACAAGAATGGAACCAGATCGATGGTATGATCGGGATGGAGATGGGTGTAAAATATTTTGTCGATATCCTTGTATGAAATCCCTATTTCGGCCGCTCTGCGCAAGGTACCGCTGCCACCATCGATAAGATAGATGTCCTCCCTATTCCTCAAAACATAACCCGAAGGCCCGCGCCGGGGCTGAATGACGGCAGTGCCGCTACCAATGATGATCAATTCCATGTCGAAATGATTCCGCGATCGCCAGCTCAAATTCAAATAACAACTTATTTGACCTCAGTAATTCACTTTTTATTCCAGAACCCATCGCGCATCGCGACGGTCTGGCTAATAATACATCCGGCCAGATCGATTATTCCTATCCTTAACTCTCTGTGTGCGGTGTCGTTTGATCTTGCATCCAGCTTAGGTAATCTTCTGAGCCGCCAATGATAGGCAAGGCAATAATTTCCGGAACCTGATAGCTGTGGAGCTGTTTCACCCTTTTAATAAGCGCATCTAATTGCTCGGAAACCGATTTGATTATCATCAAGAATTCGTTCTCTTTGCTGACATTGCCCTGCC
>DASWHH010000045.1:0-2513 GCA_036398295.1 bacterium | reverse complement strand
ATCGCCGATGCCGCCCAACTTGCGATGGCCGTATTGATCTTTTTCTTCACTCTCGAATTGCATGCCCTGGTCTTCCTTCATTTGCGCGCCTTCAGAGACCAGCACCACTGCGTAGTTGCTGGGATGATGTTTGCGATCATCGATAAGCAACTCGGTGAGCCGCTCGATACTAAACTGATATTCCGGGATGACGCAGCGGTCGGCGGCGCCGGCCATGGTTGGCAGCATGGCGGTGAAGCCGGCGTAACGCCCGAAAACTTCAATCACCAGCAGGCGCTCGTGGGAACCGGCCGTGGTGCGCAGCTTGTGCGTTAATTCGATCGTGCGGGTCACGCAGGTGCTGAAGCCAATGCAGTAGTCGGTGCCCGGCACGTCATTGTCCATGGTTTTGGGAATGCCGACGACCTTAATGCCCTCTTTGTGCAAGCGCTGGCCGTAACTCAGGGTGTCATCGCCGCCGATCGGGATCAAATAATCGATGCCCAGGAATTCGAGATGTTTCAACACATCCTCAGTGACATCGTTAATGTCGTCTTTGTATTTGTCCCGCATATGCGGCGGCAGGATGCTTTTGGGCAGATGACTCGGTCGAGTTCGGGACGTATGCAGAAACGTTCCACCCGTGCGTCCCGCGCGATCCACGATGCCTTCGGTCAACACCTGCACATGAGAGGTATTGTCAACGCTTTTGTCCGGCACCATGTCCACCAGGCCTGCCCAGCCGCGGCGGATGCCGAGCACACGATAGCCTTCGCGCAACGCCCGAAAGGTGACAGCACGAATTGCCGGGTTCAATCCGGGGACATCGCCGCCCCCCGTCAAAATTCCAATCGTTCCTTTGTTAGCCATAGGTTTCAGTCTCCTTCAAATGGTCATAAATTCACTGTGAGAAAATAAAAAGAATTGGCTCAAGTGCAAGAAAAATATTGCGTCAAAATTGCCGCATGGAGAATAGTACGGGAACGGAACACCAGATGCGGAAGGGAAATAAAAACAGGCCGGCGGTTATCCTCCGGCCTGTAAGGGGATTTTACCTTGAGTTATTTGAAATCTGCCGAGGCCAGATCCACGGTAATCATAAAACCGTTGCTGCCTTTAAATTCGAAGGGCTTGTCGCCAGCACGATAGGCCTCAATTTCGTTGGGCATCAGCACAAAACCGTCGTTGCGGGGGGCGCCCCAATACCTGAGATTTTTGATGACGGTCGGTTCTTTGCTCATCGCGGTCGGATTATGCTTCAGGGCGATTTCGGCAATCTTGCCATCGCCGAGTTTGGCAACGGCGCGTTCGGTGGTGGCCTCCCAGTGAATCGGCGCATCCGTTCCCACACTGAATGCATTCCATTTCACCGGGAACAGGTGTTTGCCAACGATGGTGGCAATGCCGTCGCGCTGTTCTTTGGTAACGCCGGGATCGAAGGTGATCACCGCCCAGTCCATTTGACCGGTTGAGAAGTCACCACCGAGGTCGCCGGCGATCCAGAACCTGGCGCCATCGAGCTTAACATTTCCGAAGCTGCCCTTATTCACCTTGTAGCCCATGTTGAATTTGCAGAAGTGTTCCATTTCGCCATGGCCACCATGCCCGCTATGCGCTGCGGGTTGGGTGCTAAAATAACACTGGCAGAACATCGGACAACTGCAGGCTTCGATGGCCGTAGCGTTAAACGACCAGTCTGGCGTCGAAGCCGTCTGCGATAGTGCCGGAAGAACAGCGAGCAAAAGTCCCCCGAGTACAGCAACCATTGAGAAAAACGATTTAGCCCTCATTAAACCTCCTCTTGGTTTGAGTTATGAGTTATTATGAGTTAAAGAAAAATGAATAAAAAAGATTTTTGCAGTATTCAACTCAAATAGATTAATGAAGTTTCCAAAAAAAATCAAGTCATCTCCCAATGAACGCCGCGCCGATAACCCCGGCGGAATCGCCCAATTTGTTCTTCACGATTGGCGTTTCAAATGAATCGCTGAACACGCATTTCGCGACTTCGGGAACACCTTCCGTGTAAAGCTCATCAATATTGGAGAGCCCGCCGCCCAAAATGACGATATCGGGATCGAGAATGTTGATTAAGTTGCCAAAGGCGCGGCCAAAGTCTTTGAAAAAGGTTTGCATGAAACTCCAGGCTGGCTCTTGCCTTTGTCGATAGAGTTGCACCACCTCCGCCAACGCCAGTTTTTTGCCGAATTGACTGGCATAGAGTTTTTCGAGACCGCCGCCACTGATGAGCGCTTCCGCGCAACCGCGGCTGCCGCACCAGCACAGAGGACCATTCTTATCGATAGAGTGGTGTCCCCACTCACCAGCGATGGCCTGAGGCCCTGCAATTACTTCACCCTTATAAATGATGCCGCCACCACAGCCTGTGCCCATGATCACCCCAAACACGAGCGTTTTTCCCACGCCGGCTCCGGCCATTGCCTCGGCCATAGCAAAGCAGTTAGCGTCATTTTCAATATTGATCGGTCGGTTGAGGAGCCGCTCGAGATCGGCCTTGAGCGGTTTTTCATTCA
>DASWHH010000044.1:0-3110 GCA_036398295.1 bacterium | reverse complement strand
AAGGTTGATGGGCCGCCGCGTGCGCCGGACAGATATCGAGGGAATCATTGAAAAGCTGCGCAACCGGAATCCCGATCTCGCGCTGCGCTCGACTCTGATTTCTGGATTTCCGGGCGAGACCGAACAGGAGCACCAGGAATTGCTGGAGTTTTTGACGCAGGTGCGCTTTCACCGCCTGGGGGTGTTCGCGTTCTCGCGCGAAGAAAACACGCCGGCGTACCGCTTGTCCAACCAGGTTCCGGATCATATAAAACAGGAGCGGCTTTCTGAGCTGACCGATCTTCAGAATGAAATTTCCCTTGAAATGAATCGCGACTTGATGGGTGAGGTTCGCGACGTTATTTTCGATAGCGGCGATCGCGAGTCCGGCGCTTTTACGGGTCGGACTTCATGGGATTGTCCCGAGATCGACAATTCGGTGATGGTGGAAGACAGCGTGACGCCGGGTCGTTTTTATCGCGTGCGAATTACCGGTTGCTCCGATTACGACTTGAGTGGCGTGCTGGCAAGTTGAAACATTCTTACTTTCTTCGTATATAATGCTGTAGAAACACGGCGTCTTTACGGAGGTTCTCATGACCATAAATTATTTGAAGTTTTGCAGCGTCGCGATGTTCTGGTTTTGCGCCGCTATCTTTTCTACGTTCGCCGCGCCCCTGGAGCTGAATCCTAACGACGCCCTGGCGTTTGATTTTGATGCGATCAACACCGCCTCGGAGAATGACGACCTGAGCCACCTCGATGTCTACTTTAAAGTCAATTACGACGAGCTGCAGTTCATCAAAGCGGATAACCACTTTCGCGCCACCTATGAGATCATCGTCACGATATTGGATAAGTCCGGCACGCCGGTTGATGTTAGAGACAAACGGGAGGAAATCGTCACCGAGCAAATCGATGACATTCAATCCATTCGCAAGTCAAATCTGAGTAAACTGACCTTTGATTTACCGCCGGCTAAATACGAAATGGCGATGAGCTTGCAGGATCTCGAAACTCAGCAAATCAGCAGCCGTAAGCGCGACGTCACTCTAAAAAATTTCAGCGGCAAGCATTTGCAGGCCAGCGATATTTTGTACCTGGACTACCTTTCCGAGGATCGTGACGGCAACTTCAACTTTACACCCAAGGTTTCGGGGAATAAGCTGGATGATTCCCGCCTCTACGCTTACTTTGAGATATATAACGTTCCCGAGACCGACAGCCTCCACGTTGTATATGAGATCATAGATCCCAAAAGTGACAAAGCGGTGCTCGACGAACCTACTGAATATTGGCTGAGAAGCGGCGGTCGGATCACCAAAAGCTACATCGAAATTGCCGGCAACAACCTGCCTCATGGTAGCTATAGCACCCGCATCAAAGTGGATTTGGCCAAACAGTCCGTGTCCCTGCAGCGGCCCTTCGAGTGGTTATGGGAGGGACTGCCGAGCTCTTTTGCTAACCTTGATGAGGCCATTGAATCCCTGGTGTATATCAGCGCTGAAGACGATTTGGATAAGCTTAAAAAAAGGCCGGCGGCGGAGAAACACATGGCGTATCTTGAGTTCTGGGAAAAGCGTGATCCGACGCCGGGAACCTCGCAAAACGAGTTGCAACGGGAATATTATGATCGCGTTAAGTATGCCAATGAAAATTTTTATGGATATCGCAAACCTGGCTGGAAAACCGAGATGGGGTGGGCGTATGTTAAATTGGGTGCGCCCGATTCCATTGATCGTAATCCGTTCAATCAACGATTCGCGGAAATGCCCGGTCGAACCATTAAAGGCTTCGAGGTTTGGACCTATTATCGCTACAATCGTCAGTTGTTCTTCGTCGATGAAAATGGTTTTGGAGAATACCGCCTCGACAACCCGGACGCTTTGTACGAGATGCTGAAGTAGATAGCCGCAAGAATTAATCAAACAGAGGACGAAATGGCTGCCTTAAATTGCAGCTTACACCGATGGTTTGAGAGTCTGCCTTTGCAACGGGCTATTTTGTTGTCCTGGTTGTTTTTTGGTCCCGCGTCCTTTCCCGTCGGCGTCGGTTACACGCAGACTGCCACCGCTCGCGATTTTAGTTTGTTCGATGCTCCCGAGGCTTCTGATGTCCCCCATTTCGCGATGACGATGTACAGCGTTGCTGCCAGCGATTTTGCAGAAAGCCGGTTAAACTTCTCGATAAGCTTCATTTATGATGAACTGCAATTTGTAACCGACAAAGACAAGAAGTTTCGCGCCGACTATCGCATCCGGGTGATCATTGCCAACCCTGATGGCAGCAAAGTTGATAGCACCAGTTGGCAGGGGCATGTTATTGCTCGGAATTTCGATGAGACCGTTTCGGCCGACCTCACGCATACCTCCCGCGGTTGGATTGCATTGCTGCCAAAAGAATATCGCTATCGGGTTGAGTTGACCGATCTTGAAACCCGCCATACCGGTTTCCGCGATGGTTCAGTGGTTGTCCGCAATTTTTCCCCGGATAGCGTCAGCGTCAGTGACATTGCGATTCTGGATTCTGCGGCGCTGGAGCAGATGTTGGCGTCGGACCTCGACTTCACGGGTGAAATCCAGATAGCGGATTCCGTGCACTACGCCTTTTTCGAAATTTATAACCTCCCACCCGGTGACAGCACCGTCGTTCGATATGAGATTTCCCAGCCCATGAGCCAGAATTTGGTTAGCGGAGAGAAGAGTCTGGTCAGCGCGGGACGCATCACCAAAAGTTTTTTCGAGATTGTCGATCCCAATGCGATCACCGGTGAATCTCGCCTTAAGTTGACCATCGTCAGCCGGGATAAGAAATTCGACATTGAGCAGCCTTTGAATTGTAGTTGCGAAAAGCAGCTCAATCCCGAGATCGACCTCAAGGACGCCATTGAAAAACTGGTTTACATCGCGAAGGGCGATGAACTGAAAAAGCTCAAAAAAGCCGATGGCGCCAAGCAGCTGAAGGTGTTTCAAGAGTTCTGGGACAAACGCGACCCAACGCCGGGCACGCGGAAAAATGAATACTACGAAGAGTATTACCGCCGAATCGAATTTGCCAACAAGACCTTCGACAGCCACCGCGACGGCTGGCGTTCGGAAATGGGCATGGTTTACGTTAAGCTTGGCGGTCCG
>DASWHH010000043.1:0-3612 GCA_036398295.1 bacterium | reverse complement strand
GACATTGCGCCGCTTCCCGGCGAGGGCACACCGAAATTTTCGGACACGCTCAGTTCCATGATTGAGCAGGTTGACGCCAGCAGCAAAACCGCGGCGCAATCAGTTGAAGATATCGTTGCGGGAAAAGAGGGCAACCTGCATGAGGTTATGGCCTCGGTGGAGGAGGCTTCGTTGAGTTTTCAGTTGATGCTGGAAATTCGCAACAAGCTTCTGGAATCGTATCAAGAACTCATGCGCATGCAAATCTAAAATGTAGGGCGTATCGCCATACACCCCTACAGTGATCAAAAAAAGGACGAACCTTGGACGCTCAACTAGTAACTCGCAGCAAACAATTCCTCACCCAGTTGCCAATGCAGAAAAAACTGGCGTTGGCACTGGTCACGGCCGTGGCGCTGTGCTGCATGCTCTTCTTAGTGGTTTGGGCCAGTCGCCCGGAGTACGGGCTGTTGTATTCCAAACTCGATCCCGGCGACGCCGCGCAGATTGTCGAAGATTTGAAAAGCAACAAAGTGTCCTACAAACTGAAGGACGGCGGCAGCACCATCGAAGTGCCATCCAATCAAATTTATGAGCTGCGGCTGAAATATGCCGGTAAGAATCTCGTCTCCAGCGGCGCCGTGGGCTACGAGCTGTTTGATAAGAACAATCTCGGCCTGACGGAATTCATGCAGAAAATTAATCTCAAGCGTGCCCTGGAAGGCGAACTCTCAAAAACTATCAACCAGATCGATGCCGTACAGGCGTCACGGGTGCACCTGGTGATTGCCGAACCGGCATTGTTCGTGGACGAGGAGAGCAAAAGCTCAGCATCGGTGATTCTCAAGCTCAAAGGCAACATCACGCTGGACAACAAACAGATTCTGGGCATCACCCATTTGGTGGCCAGCAGCGTCGAAGGACTGGCGCCCGAAGACGTGGTGATCATGGATTCGCGCGGCGCGATTCTTTCCAAATTATCAGGCGGATCCACTGACGTCGGCCTCAGCAACAACCAGCTCGAAATGAAGGAGAAGGTGGAGCGTTACCTGAGCCAGAAAGCGCAGAGCATGCTGGACGTGGTGCTGGGCGCGAACAATTCGATCGTGCGCGTCGCCGCCACCCTCAACTTCGACAAAGTCAACCGCACCAGCGAAACCTACGATCCCGATAACACCGCGGTTCTCAGCGAAGAGCGCAGCGAGGAGCGCTCTTCGAAGCCGGACACGGTTGTCTACCAGCGCGAGAATGTGGTCACCAATTACGAAGTCAACAAAACCGTCGAGCAATACCAGGGCAGCGTCGGTGACATCAGGCAGCTTTCGGTGGCCGTGTTCGTGAATGGGTCGCTAAAATTTGATGAAGCCACGAAGGCCGAAGCCTTTTCGCCCCGCGCCGATGAAGAAATTCAAAAGATTACCGAGATCGTCCGCAACGCGGTGGGCTTCACTGAGGAAAGAAAAGATCAGATCGTTGTACACCAGTTGGCATTTGACCGCTCTGGTTTTCAGCGCGAGCGCGAGGTATTGACTTCCATCGAGAAAAACGAGCGCCAGGATGATTTTATTCGGTTGGGTTTGGTGGTGGCCGGCGGCATCGTTTTCTTGTTCATGTTACGCTCGGCGTTGAAAAGGCTGAAGTTTGACGACTATCTGAAGAAGCAGGCCGATCAGCTTTCGTCACCGCAGCGACAGACGTTAGAACGGCTTTTGACGGATACTCCGGATCGGCATATGAATGACAAACTCGATGCCCTTATCAATGACAAGCTCTCTGCTGAGGCCCGCATAAAATTAAAGGGACAGGAAAAGGTCAACAATGAAGTCAAGCAATTTGTGGAATCTGAAAGCGACCGCGCCGCCCGCATTCTCAGGTACTGGATGCTTAACCAGGAAAGCGAATGAAACCCCAGTCCAATAAAAATGTCGTCTCGATGAATGGCGTGGAAAAGGTCGCCATTTTTTTGATCGCTCTCGGCCTCGAGAATTCGGTCAAGCTGCTAAAACACTTGAGCGAATCCGAGCTCGAGCAGGTTACGGTTCAGATCGCCAAGCTGAAGAACCTGCCTTCGGAAGTGGTGACCAGCGTGGTGTTGGAATATTTCGAAATGATGGTCGCGGACAAGTACGTGACCCAGGGCGGCATCACCTACGCGCGCGAGATGCTGGAAGGTGCCTTTGGATTGGACAAGGCCAGAGATCTCATGAAGAAGGTTAAGTCTGCCACCGAAGTGACCGGCTTCAAACTCCTGCAATCGATTCATCCCGGGGAATTGCTCAATTACCTGCAAAAGGAGCATCCGCAGACCATAGCCTTAATTCTGGCAAACATGAAACATCTGCAGGCGGCGGGAATTCTCAGCGAATTGCCCTCGAATCTTCAGGGCGAAGTGGCGTATCGCCTGGCTACCATGGGCAAAACTTCCCCGGAATTGTTGCAGGAGATCGAGGAGGCTTTGACGACGCAGATGGGCGGAAGTCTGGGCGCGCAGCTTAGCTCCAGCGGCGGCGCCAAAGCGCTGGCGTTGATTATGAACTCTACCAGCCGCAGCGTTGAGACCAACATCATGGAAGTAATGATTCAAAAGGATCCAGAGCTGGCAACCGAGATTAAAAACCTCATGTTCGTTTTCGAGGACTTGCTGCGCTTGCGCGATCGCGATATTCAGCGCGTGCTAAAAAACATCGACTCCAAAAAGTTGGGATTGGCCTTGAAGGTATCGTCGGAGGATTTGCGGAACAAGATTTTTAGCAACATGTCAACGCAGGCTTCTGAAGCGTTGCGTGAGGAAATCGAATATCTCGGCGCGGTGCGTCTGCGCGAAGTGGAAGAGGCGCAGTTCGCCATCGTCGAGCAGGTGCGCGAAATGGAAAATCGCGGGGAAATCATCCTGAGCCGTTCTCAAGAAGAAGAGTACGTGGAATAGCAAGATGATCATCAAATCACAGCGTGCCGAAGAAGTTAAGTGCATTCGCAATCATTCCTTCCCGGTTTTGGATATGAACGATGCCGGCGTGATGGAGCAAATCGAGTACGCCAGCAGCGATCCTGAACAACAGGTTAGCCTGTGCCTCGAAAAAATTGCGATGCTGCAGCAGCAGTTACAAACCGTCGGCAAACAGAGTTTTGCTGATGGCTTCGAAAAAGGGAAACACGCGGGCCACGAACAGGGCCTGCAAACCATCCGGCCCAATGTCGAAATCCTGACCACGATGGTTGAGGCGGTTCGCCAGCAACCGGAGGAGTTGGTGAAGAGCGCCGAGGGTTTTATCGTGACCTTTGCACTCAAGGTAGCGGAGAAGGTTATCGGTAGCGAGGTTTTTTCCCAGGCAGCTCTCGACATGACCCTGTTGCAGAAAGTGATCGGCGATGCCCTCAACCAGTTTTCGGATTCTACGAAATATATCCTGCGAGTTCACAAAGACATCGCGGGATTATTGGAGCAAAGAATCGGCGAGATTCGGCAGAAGCTAACCAGACCGGTGGCGCTGGCGATCACCGCAGACGCATCGCTTAAACCGGGAGATTGCCTCATCGAGTGCGATTACGGCGTTCTGGACGCCCGCATCGATGCGAGGCTGAAGGAAATCAGTCGGCAGTTGAAGTAGGCAGTAGGCAGTGGCAGTAGGCAGT
>DASWHH010000042.1:0-5997 GCA_036398295.1 bacterium | reverse complement strand
AAGCTAGTCTGAATTTGTAGCACTGCAGAATAAACTTAAGGAGATCAACAATTGCCATTACCTAAACGACGACACTCTAAGTCACGCCGAGACAAACGGCGGACCCACTGGAAAGCCACTGCCCCCAACGTTGTCGAGTGTTCGCATTGTCATCAGCCCAAGCTTCCACATCGCGCGTGTCCAAACTGCGGTTATTACGACGGACGCTCCGTTTTTATTCCGAAAGAATCATAATCAGATCCTTACATAGAAAGGACTTTTGCAGGGGAAGGGGCTTAGACCGGAGAAAATCTCATGCGCATTGCCGTTGACGCGATGGGAGGTGATTATGCCCCGGATGCCGTCGTGCATGGAGGCATTGAAGCTGTAAGGGTCGGGAAAGGGGAATATGAGGTGGTTTTTGTTGGAGATGAAGCACAGATTCATCATTGCCTTTCCCGCCATTTCCGGACCCATGAATTGCCAATTTCCATTCACCATGCCTCCCAAAAAATTGAGATGGATGAGTCTCCGACAACTGCTTTAAAGCAAAAACCGGACGCCTCCATTGCCGTAGCCATGGCTTTGCACAATAGGGGGAAAGTCGATGCCGTGATTAGCGCCGGGCACACCGGTGCAGCCATGGCATCCGCGTTGCTAAGTTTGGGAAGAATCAAGGGGGTCAAGCGGCCAGCGATCGGCTCGCTGATACCATACGGCCACGGAGTGGGGGTTACGCTACTCATCGACGTTGGCGCCAATATCGAGTGCAAGCCGGTCAATTTGTTGCAGTTCGGGGTGATGGGCAGCATTTATATGAAAAATATTTACAAACTGCCGTCACCAAGGGTCGGTTTATTGAATATCGGGGAGGAGGCCAGCAAGGGAACCGAAGTCCTGCAGGAGGCATATGATCTGCTGTCCAAAAGCCGGTTGAACTTTTGCGGCAATGTCGAAGGCCGCGATGTGATGGCTGGCAAGGTGGACGTGATTGTCTCCGACGGATTGGTTGGAAACATCGTGCTGAAATTTGCCGAGAGCTTTAACGGCGTTTATTCGAAGACCCTCAAACGCAAGATCGGCAAGAAAGTGTTTTCCAATATGGGCGCATTTCTCTTGAAACCCACCTTTGAGCGGTTGCGCCGAATCTATGACTATGAAGAATATGGCGGTGTACCATTGTTGGGTTTAAACGGAACTTGTATAATTTGCCACGGCAGCTCGACCCCCAAAGCCATCAAGAATGCAGTCCGGGAGGCGGCGACGATGATCAGACAACGGGTCAACGAAAAAATCAGCAACGAATTAGTCGGCATGATGGAGGAGGAAACAGATGCCAAATAAGATTCACTCGATGATCGCCGGGACCGGCGTGGCCATTCCGGAAAAAACCCTCACTAATTTTGATTTGGAAAAATTAGTGGATACGACGGATCAATGGATCCGCGAACGTACCGGCATCGAGGTTCGCCATGTTGTGGACGAGAAAACCCTCAATTCCGATCTTTCTGCGATGGCGGCTAAAAATGCGCTCAAAGAGGCCAATATGGCCGCCGAGGAGATTGATACCATTATTCAGGCCACAGTCACCGGCGACGTGTGCTTTCCCTCAACCGCCTGCTACGTGCAGGAAAAAATTGGCGCAGTCAATGCCGCGGGATTTGATATTCAGGCAGCGTGTTCCGGTTTTCTTTTTGCCCTGCACATGGCCGATACCCTAATTGCTTCAGGAAAAAGCAAAAATGTTTTGATTGTTGGCTGCGAGCTGCTGACCCGCGTTGTTGATTGGAAAGATCGCGGAACCTGCGTGCTCTTCGGGGATGCCGCTGGCGCCGCCGTGCTCAAACCTGCCAATGGTGACGGCCGTGGCGTGTTGGGAACCTTCATCAAAACCGACGGGCGTCTAGCTCATCTGCTATGGATGCCGGGTGGCGGCACGCGTTTCCCTGCGGAAGTAGCTGTCGCCGAAAATCTCAATAATATCAAAATGGAAGGACCGGAAGTCTTCAAAGCGGCGGTGATGGCCATGGGCGACGCTGCCGTGCACATTCTTGAGAAGACCGGCCTTACTGCGGATGACATTGCACTTTTGATTCCGCATCAGGCTAACACGCGCATCATCAACGCCACCGCCAAACGCATGAAGCTCCCCCCTGAAAAAGTTTACATCAACATCCAGAATTACGGGAATACCTCGGCCGCTTCCATTCCGGTGGCCTTGCATGAGGCTAAACAGAAGGGACTGCTGAAAGCCGGCGATGTTTGTGTGATGGTAGCATTCGGCGGTGGTTTCACCTGGGGTTCCGCCGCGGTCCGCCTGTAGCCATTACTTCCGGGAGAAACGGCCATTAGCAAGACAGCTTTCATTTTTCCAGGTCAGGGTTCGCAATTCGTCGGCATGGCGAAGGATCTATACGATGGTTTTTCGGCAGCGAAAGCGCTCTTCGAGCAGGCCCATGCGATTTTGGGTTTTGATCTGGCAACATATTGCTTTGATGGCCCCGAGGATGAGTTGAAACAAACCCGAGTCACTCAGCCAGCCATTTTTGTGCACAGCGCAATCCTCACGCGATTGCTGTTGCAACGAAATACTCGGCCCAGTATGGCTGCCGGCCACAGCCTCGGTGAATACAGTGCGCTTTATGCCGCCGAAGCGCTCAGTTTTGAAGATGCCCTGCGCGTTGTCAAAGTACGCGCCGAGCTGATGCAGAAGGCCGGGGAGATCAATAAGGGCACCATGGCCGCCATCATCGGTCTCGAAACCGACGCCCTCAAGGATATTTGTGAAGAGGCCAGTACCGCCGGCGTGGTGCAGATCGCCAACTACAATTCTCCGAAGCAGCTGGTGATCTCCGGCTCGGTTGCCGGCGTGACGCGCGCCACCGAACTGGCGAAAGCGCGGGGCGCCAAACGCGCCATTCCACTCGTGGTCAGCGGCGCGTTTCACTCGCCCTTGATGGAAAACGCCATCGCGGGATTGGCAGAGGCGCTCAATGACGTTGAAATCCGGCCCGCCAGCATTCCCGTCTACACCAACGTCAACGCCAGGCCGGTGACCGCGCCCGAGGAAATTCGGCAAAAACTCTACGCCCAGCTCACCAGTCCGGTGCGTTGGGTGGAAATCATCGAGAACATGATTGAAGGGGGCGCAACGAAGTTTTATGAAGTGGGACCCGGCAACGTCTTGACCGGCCTGTCAAAACGGATCAACGGCGAGGTGCCGTGTGTCGCGGTAGACAGTTCGAAGAGTCTGGAGTCGGTTTAGTTCAGAAATTGCACGAGGTAAAGCGTTTATACACACATGACTAAGTTGGTTGATAAAGTTGCGATTGTGACCGGCGCGTCGCGCGGCATCGGCAGAGCGATTGCCCTGCGGCTGGCCCAGGATGGCGCCGACGTGGTGGTGACGGCAACCACGCGGGACGGCGCCAGTAAAGTTGTGACGGAAATTGAACAGCTAGGTCGCCGAGGTCTGGCGGTGGCGGCCAATATCGCGAATTATGATGAAGCCGAAGCACTGATTAAGTCCACATTGGAAAAATTTGAGAAGATCGATGTGTTGGTCAATAACGCTGGCATCACCCGCGACAATTTGCTGGTGCGCATGAACAACGAGGAGTGGGATGATGTGATCGCAATCAACCTGAAAGGAACCTTCAATTGCATTCGTGCCGCCACCAAAACCTTGATGAAACAGCGTTCGGGAAAAATCATCAACATAACGTCGGTCGTCGGCGTGATGGGAAACGCGGGACAGGCCAACTATGCCGCATCCAAAGCCGGGATCATCGGATTGACCAAAGCGGTGGCGCGGGAATTGGCGCCGCGCAACATTCAGGTGAACGCCGTGGCCCCGGGTTTCATTCTTACGGATTTGACACGAAACTTAGCCGATGACGTACAGCAGAAACTCAGCTCAGCGATTCCGCTCGGCCGGCTCGGCACCGGTGAGGACGTTGCGGCACTGGTGGCTTTTCTGGCATCTGCCGATGCGGATTACATTACCGGCCAAGTGCTACATGTTGACGGCGGCATGGTAATGTCATGAACTGTAAGTGAAGCAGGCAATTGGTTAACAGAAATCAATTAATGCTGCAAATAACAACCTAAAACTGGAGGAGAGTACAAATGGCACTTGAAGACAAAGTGAAAGAAATCATTGTTGAGCAATTGGGCGTGGAAGCTTCCGAAGTGAAACCCAGCGCTTCTTTCATAGACGATCTTGGGGCTGATTCATTAGATACGGTTGAGCTGGTGATGGCCTTCGAGGAGGAATTCGACATTGAAATTCCGGACGAAGATGCAGAAAAACTAACCACCGTCGGCCAGGCCATTGACTATTTGAAAGGAAAGATCAAGAGTTAGCCTGAATCATTCACAACCACAAAGACGCAAAGGTCACAAATCTCCATAGAGCCTTGAGTTAGAGACTATTAGCGAATCATAGTGATTACAACTGAATCGTAATTTTTCAGATGATCTAATGTTACTCTTTGTGAACTTTGTGCCTTTGGGGTAAAAGATTCATCACTATATGAAGAAGACAATTGAATTGCACCGGGTGGTGGTGACCGGCCTGGGAGTTATCACACCACTTGGAAATGATTTGCAGCAGTTTTGGCAAAATCTGCTGGCAGGAAAAAGCGGCGTCGACCACATCACTAAATTCGATGCGGCCCAATTCGACACCAGGTTTGCCGGTGAAGTCAAAGACTTCCAGCCGGAAGACTACATCGATCGTAAGGAAGCCCGGCGAATGGACTTGTTTACCCAATACGCCATTGCGGCTGCGGAGCACGCCATCCAACACGCCGCTTTGAACCTGGAGTCCATCGACAAGGAGCGGGTGGGCGTGATCGTAAGTTCGGGCATCGGTGGCATGGAGACGTTTGAAAAGCAGTCGCGGACGCTCATCGAACGCGGCCCGAGCCGGATCAGCCCATTTTTCATCCCGATGCTCATTTCCGATATTGCCCCCGGTTACATTTCCATCCGTTACGGTTTTAAGGGGCCGAACTTCTCCACGGTATCGGCATGTGCTTCAAGCTCGCACGCCATTGGCGAAGCCTTCCGCAACATTCAGCGCGGGGATGCCGATGTTATGATTTGTGGCGGCGCCGAGGCCACCATCACGCCGTTGGGGATCGGCGGCTTTAATGCCATGAAGGCGCTCTCCACTCGCAACGACGCCCCTCACAAAGCGAGCCGTCCATTTGATAAAAATCGCGACGGCTTTGTGATGGGAGAAGGCGCGGGGATTGCCGTGCTGGAGAGTCTCGAACATGCTGTAAAGCGGGGCGCAACCATTCTCGGGGAAATGGCTGGTGTTGGTTACACCGCCGACGCCCATCACATCACCGCACCTGCTCCCGGCGGCGAAGGTGCGATTCGTGCCATGCGCAGGGCCCTCAACGACGCCGGGGTCGCGCCCAACGAGATCGACTACATCAACACCCATGGCACCTCAACCCCGCATGGTGATGCGGCTGAAACGGGGGCCATCAAAGAGGTTTTTGGCGAACATGCCTACCAACTGAACATCAATTCCACCAAATCTATGATCGGGCATCTTTTGGGCGCTTCGGGAGGAGTTGAATTTGTGGTCACAACCTTGACGCTTAAAGAGAATGTGGTTCATCCGACCATCAATTACGAAGAGCCCGATCCCGACTGCGATCTCAATTGCACGCCCAATGAATCAAAAAGGAGGGACGTACGCGCCGCCATTTCAAACTCATTTGGTTTCGGGGGACACAATGTTTCGATAGTTGTGAAAAAATTTGCTAATTAATTAGGCGGTCGTCTCATAATCTCATCTCGGTATGCTCAACTGGATCAAGCTTCCGTTCAAAAAGATATTTGGTCTTCGAAAAGAACCCCCCCGGATTGATTTCCAGACCTTGAGGGAAACCCTCGGCTACAATTTCATTAGAGAAGAGCTATTCGTGCAAGCGTTAAAACATCGTTCCTACCTTCCCATCACCCATGAGAATCGTATTGATTCCAACGAGCGTTTGG
>DASWHH010000041.1:0-1552 GCA_036398295.1 bacterium | reverse complement strand
GAAACTTTTCGACACATGACGTCTTCATAACTCCTCCTTAATTTGTCAAGATCTCTTTAAAGAAATCCACCGCCCGTTCATCATCAGTTTGACTCAGCCAGAAAATTGCCTTCTTGCGTACTTCGGGATTGGGATTGTGTTTGGCGATGTCCATCAGCATGTCAAAGGCCTCGTCTTTGTCGGCGTGCTGGCTGATGGCAAACACCGCCTGTTCTTTGGCCTCGGTGTCTTCGGTGCTCTCCACGATGTCGCCGAGAGCGTGCAGGGTTTTCTTGCTGGCTATCTGTCCCAGCCAGAAGATGGCCTGCTTGCGAACATCGCGGTCGCGCTCCGCGTCCGCAACCTCAATCAGCAGCGTGACCGCCCGCTCACTTTTATGCTGACTGATGGAAAAGACAATCTTCTCCTTGAGTTCGGAGCTGGAACCGGTCTTCATCAAATTGACCAAAATGTCGAGAGCGTCCTCACGGTTGGTTTGTCCCAACCAAAAAATCGCTTTCTCGCGGATATCAAAATCCTCGTTGCCCCGGGCGATTTTCTCCAGCTGGCGGATCACGTTTTCACTGCGGTGCTGGCTGATGGCAAAAACCAGGTGCTCCTTGAGCTCGAACTTTTCCTCCTTGTCAAACAACTGCACCAGCGCGGCGAAGCTCTCCTCAAGGGGAACCTGTCCGAGCCAGAACGCTGCGCTCTTGCGAATCTCGAGGTGCTGTTCGCCGCCGGCGATTCGCGCCAGAAGGGGTACGACCTGCGGATGATCGTGTAAACTGAGAAGACAGAGCGACGGCTCGATAATTTTCTTGTTGTAAATCTGGTCGTTGACGATATCGGTGAGGTAGTTGAAACTATCATCGTTGCTAACTTCGGTCAGCCAGAATCCGGACTCATTTCGAAAGCCCCGCTTGCGATAGGAATTGTAAGCTTTGATCTTTTTGAGCTGCAGATTATTCACTTCGAATTGATAGAATACGGCAAGCTGATCCCCGAAGTGACTTATGATCTGACGCTTCTCCGCCGCTGACTCAGCTTCCTCGCCAAAGTCAAACCTATCTTCATCATCGATGAAAATGCCGCCCTTGCCGCCGCGCGAGATGGTGATGCCGCCGCCATCGTGAATATAGAGGTCGTCGAACTCGATGCCGTCACGAATGGTCAGGGCGAAGCCGACCCAGAAACGATCGCCTTTGGATTGCAGTTGAAAGCGCCGCCGGGCTTCGGCAATCTGCGCTTTCAAATTGCTGCCAGCGCTCTCGATTTGCACAAACGACGCCGGCACCAATAATTCCTGGGATACAGTGATTTCAAATATGCCGAATTGTAAGCAAAGGAACAGCAATTTGAAAATGAGTTTCATAAGAATCCTCCTGATTAAGTCGCCTTGTGCAAGGGGGCCCTAGCAGGCTGGTCGGAAAATGGTTAGTGCCACAACTTCATGGTTCGACTCCGCTCACCATGAAGAGATTTAGCTTCATCCTGAGGTTCGACGACACGGGTCGTTTTTTTAGAAAGAAAGTCGAAAATGCATTCTCGCAAAACATTTTTTATGTCATTC
>DASWHH010000040.1:0-4142 GCA_036398295.1 bacterium | reverse complement strand
ATCTCGGCATTAGTCAAACCTGGCAGGTTAATCTGAACCTCAATCTTCGTCATGAGCGGGTGGATCCGCTCTATCGCAGTTTGACCGCCTACGCTCGCGCCGATTATATGGAGAACGCCATCGACGTGCAAAGCAACATCGGTGTGATTGGGCTGCAATATTCCTACAGTCAAGCGGAGGATAATCTCGATAACGTTCCGTCGATTTTGAAAACCAACACCCGCTTGAATGGCCTCAACGTCAGTTTGCCCCTGGGGACGGTTTTCACAACGCCCACCGGACCACCGAAGTGGTTGCCGATGGTCAGCTACAGCTACAATCGCACCCATCAATTCGGCGACAGCTTGCCACCCAACAGTGGCTTCTCGGAGAGTCACGTTCCGGATCAGATCAGCGCCAGTCACAGTCCCGGTCTGGATTGGCAAGGAACGCGCTGGCGTTTCGGTTATCGCTTAGGTTACTCGAAACAGGACAATCGCCAGGTTGGACGGGAAAACGCTGATTTTGAAAATGTCAACAATTCTTTCAATTTTGGGGTGACACCCTTCAGTCGCATCGATATCAATTTTGATCTTGCTTTTGAAAATGCAGAAAGCAAAGAAACCGATCGCAGTGATTTTACCCGGCGGTACGGCATGAGCGTCAATTTGCAAACGACAACCTATTCAAGCCTGGCGGCGAGTTTTTCGACCACACATGCGGAGGACGATCCCAACACCAACGAGCGTAACAATACCTATGTGAATGCCCAGTGGTCATACACGTTTAACATCAACCGCACGGCCAATCGCCGGTTGTTGCAGGGGCAGTTTTTCGTACGCTACACCCGCAACGAATCCGCTTCCCGCGATCTGATTTTTGGATTTAATAACGATTTGAGCAACTGGACTATGAACACCGGTTTCAGCATCAATTTGTTTTAACGGCGTCCGATACCATCCCTTCAAGGGATGGTATCGGTTCCTTGGAGGCGGCAGCAACTCGTCCCCAAGTTTTACTTGGGAACGACATTGACTTAGAAGTTTTACTTCCATAACATCTTCGGCGAAGCAAGGCTTCGCTGACAATTGCGTTCCCAAACAGAGTTTGGGAACGAGAAAACGAGACAAGAATTTGTTTTTAAATCGGAGGCAGTATGAGAAAGCTTTCGGCCATTATTCTTTTAAGTATAAGTGAGCTGTGCCTTTCACAGATTCGCGTCAATCCCAATGGGGTCAACGTGAACAGCAGCAGTTCCACTACGGTTTTTCTGACTTTTGGCCGCATCGTGAACCAAGTGCCGGTGGAAGCATTTTGGTGCGGGGAATTGATCAGCGCCGCGCCCGACATTGGCTTCAAATGCTCCGCGAACTCCTTGTTCGGTCAGTTGCCGATTCGGTATGATTTGTCGAAAATCAACCCCGATGGCACATTCACAGACATTATGTCGATTCCGTCGTCGGTGGCCCGTCGGGCGTATCAGGCGGCGCAACAGGGGGCCGCGTCAGAGTTTTTTTACGTCCGCCGTTTTCAAAGCTTGGTAGGCGGCCCGGATGAATATGTGACCGTGACCTGTCGCATGGCTGGTGGCGGCGCCCGTGTGCCGTTCGCCATTCAGGATGTGACCATCACCGCTGATACGGAGACACCAGTGGTGTTTGTGAAAAAAGGCGAAACCGGGCCAGAGTTGATCGCCGAGATCTATTATAATGGTAGCGGTCAGCTGAAAGGACGCTGGGAGGTGGTGATGCCCGGAGAGGAACCGCCCACCGCGCGCGACTTGCTGACCGAGGCGGCGCTGCCCATCGAAGAACGCGGCTTGCAGCGCCGTTACACGGAAATCGGCCGGTTCAATGTTTTTTTGCCACCCACCGGAAAATTTCTGCTGCCCGGTCCCAAAGCCAAACGTTTGCCCACCGCTGTCGACGGTCTGTACATGGTGTTGCTGCGTATCGAGGCTTCGGATGACAAAGAAGGAGATTCCAGCCTCGGAGCGGTGGGAGCGGGTAGCGGAGTCATTCACAGCGGCGCGGTGGCAGGTTTCCCGCTTCCGCCATTTCGCTATTATGTCGGCAACGCGGAGAGCGAGTTGCTGACGGCGAAAGAAGGCCGGCTGCAATTGCTCTTTCCCGCTGAAAACGCTGCCATCGCTCCGGAAAAATTCGTCGATTTCAGCTGGGTTGAAATCAAACACGCGGCGATCTATCGACTGGACGTGAAGGACTCGCAGGGTCAGGTGGTGCTTTCGGCGATGTTGCAGTCGGGCGTGGGTACCTACCGCGCGCCCTCGTGGCTGAAGGACCGCGCCTCCGGCGGCAGCTTGAACTGGCACATCGCCGCGCTCAACTTTGCCGGCGACGTTGTTCTAGAAAGTGAGTGGCGAGCGCTCACGTTTCAATAGCATCGCATTCACAGTCCCTATCCCTTTTCGGCTTTCAGTTAATTTCTTTAAATTTTAGTTGAATAATAAAATAAATTTGATACATTGAAACTTTTTGATAGAGTCCTAAGCGAACAAACGAGAGTCTAATGCGATTGACTTCAGTTTCAAATTCTCTCACCCTGTTTCTAATTCTGTCGGTATTCACATTCATGGCAGGTTGTCACAAAAAATCCGCGCGCGCACCGGAAACCGAGGAGTCGCCCCAACCAGTGACTCTCGCAAAAGCGACAACGGCTCCCAGCGACACCTTCAAGATCATCGTCTCGAATGGAGGGGGGATCACCGGGCTATTCAATGGCTACACGCTCCACCCGCATGGCTTAGTTACCCATTGGCAACGCTGGGCTGCCGGCCCGGATTCGGTTTTGTGGACAGTGAATGCCGATTCGGCGCAAATCCAGTCATTCAGGCAGGAGTTGCTGGCCAGCGGCATGTTGGAGAAAAGCATGCAACAAACGGGCAACATGACCACCAGCGTCACGCTGGAGTTGCCTGCGCGTGAGTACATCTGGAGTTGGGGTGACACTCGTGCCTTCGATTCGGCAACGCCGGCTTTCAAAGAATGGTACCGGCGTGTCGAAACGTTCTGCAGGAGTCTAAAAAAATAAGCTCATCTAGAATTAGTGAACTAAATGAAAATAACATGGAGGGGACAATGCGGTTCTGGTTACTTAAAAGTCGCAACCTCGGGTTTCTAATAGTCGCCTGTATGCTGTTGGCGACATCGTCCGGGTCGCAAAATAATAGCCTTCAGAAAAGTAAGGCATGGCAGAACAAACAACACCGATTGCTGACCAGTGGTCAAAGATTGGTTCGAAGTGAGTTGCAGTCCATCAACACCAATGCGCTGAGGGCGCTGTCCGGCAGGAAGCTTCAAAAAAGTGCTACGAGAGTGGAATCGCCTTTGCGCCCGGTTTTAAAGAACTGGGAGCCGCGCTCCCTGAATTTGGCAGCGTCCCGAGAGCAAGCACAGCGGCGCTCCGGCCTCGCCATTCACTGGCATGAAAAAAATCGCACGCCGGTTTTCATCACCGGGGAAGGCCTGACGCGACAGAGTGAGCGGCTGCAGCTTTCCAAAATCGGGTCGCCGGCGCAGGCCGTAATGACCTATTTGAGAGAAAATCTGGATCTGTTTAAACTCGATGAGCCTGCACAGGAGTTGCGGGTTGTGTCAGAGAAGACCGATGGGCTTGCTATGCACCACATTAAGTTCCAACAGTTGTATAAGGGTGTGCCGATATGGGGCCACAACCTGGTTGCACACTTTGATGCCGGGGGGGCGCTCTATGCCATCAACGCCCGTTACTCTCCAACCCCGCGCGACATCGATGTGAACGCCTCTCGAATCAGTTCACAGGATGCCATCAGCCTGGCTGAAACCGATTTGACCGGCGAGACAGAAATCCAACCTTTGACGGATCGAGCAAAAATCATCCTTAATTATGTGAAGCCTTCGGCTCAAAAGTACATCTGGGTGGATCGCCAGACCGGAACGGCGCATCTGGTATGGCACGTGGCCATTCGCCCCAATCTTCGCGACTATTTCTATTATTTTATCGATGCCGGGTCCGGTGCAATTCTCGAAAGTTACAACGCCACCAACTTTGACGGGCCAACCAGCGCCAGCGCCACTGATGTCAACGGTGTGAGTCGGACGATCAAAGTTTTTGAAGTGGGGAATGCTTTTTTCATGATTGATGCTTCCCGCGATATATTTAAC
>DASWHH010000039.1:0-2950 GCA_036398295.1 bacterium | reverse complement strand
GCCAACGACCGTTCGATAGCCACATTCTTCAACAATATTGAGAACGCGCCGGGAGAACAGCCCCATTGGCGGCCGCAAAAATTTGGGTGCAGGATTGCCGAGTTCGCGAAGCAGTCCATCGGTTCGGACAATCTCGTCGCGCATTTGGTCGTCGCTCAATTCAAACATCAGCGGATGGGTGAAGGTGTGGTTGGCCACTTCGTGTTCTTGTTGGACAATTTGTCGAGCCAGAGCCCCATGCGCTTCGATATGTTTTCCAATCAGAAAAAAGGTCGCTGCCACATTCAGCTTTGCCAGCACCTCCAGCAAACGCGGCGTAAAGACCCGATGTGGACCATCATCGAATGTCAGCGCGATTTTCCTTTCATCGGTGACCGCGCGCCACACCACTCGCTTCGTGACCCTCGGTCCCAAACGCTCCGGCGCCACCGCGTGACTGAGATCTCCCAACACGGATTGCAGGGTGATGCCATCGAAAATTCGGCTCAGCCAGGTAGAGTGATTTCCGGAAAGTTTCATACTTCAGTTTGGCGTTCCTTGATCTGGGTCGGTCGGCCCATAAGATTAAGATATTCGTTCTTGATTTGATCCATTTCGGCGATGAGCAGCTTGCGCTCGCGCCGCATCTTAAAAAATAGCTGGCGGTTAGTGAACAGGAAAAACGAGAAACTGATGCGTTCCTGTTCCTGCCGAATATCTTTGATGTAGGCCAGGGCAAACAGACCGGTTATCGGGAGACTCAAGAGATAAAGAGAAGACCACACCGGTCCGCTGAAATACCAGACGGTAAAAGCCTGCACGGCGTAGAACCCGATAAACACCAGGCTGCCGCCGATGAACAGCGCCGAGAGAATTTTGGTGCGCTCATCGATAAATTTTTTGGCGAAGCTTTCGCTGATCAGGTATGGAATGAAATTATTCGCCACCCCATAAGCTGCGACGGGAAAGCCAATCAGCGCCTTCATGAAGGTCCAAAAACTCGCCCGCAAAAGCTGCCAGAAATTCTGGGTTTCTTTCAACATGTTGTCTTTGAGGTGGAGCCGATTCAATTTGCGCTTATAGGCATTGATTTTCTCCTGCATCTCCCGTACCCGTTCCGGTTGATGGCTAAAATAATACTCGACGCATTCAGCGATTCTTTGTGTGAGAATGAATTCAGTCACGGCCGCCTTTTGCGACCTGGAATCGGGGAAGGCATCGGCCTTGAGTTCGTCGCGGTAAAGCCACTCTATGTCGCGCACGAATTGATCCAATTCCTGGTGTTGAATGTTGACGGTCAGGTGTTCGAGGTGTTGTTGAATTTCCGCGGTGAGTTGCTGCACGGCTTCGGCATTGCTGCGCTCGTTGGTTTCGAAGAAAGGCGTGAGGGCAATCGGCTTGCCGACGTTGACCATCACCTTGCTGCGAAAACGACTGCGTGAAAAGAAGTAAAGTCCGATCGGCAGTACGGTCACGCCCAGTTGGTAACCGTTGCGACGCTCGGCCTCTAAAACTATGCGCGCGGCACCGGTCTTCACCCGCTTGACTTTGCGCAGCATATCGCTGGTGCCCTCCGGAAAGATGCCGATAGTTTCGCCGTTTTCCAGCGCTTCAAAGCATGACTCAAACGCTGCAACGTTCTGCTCCATTTTGTCGGGCGCATCTTCACGCCGATACACCGGAATGACCCCGCAGCTTCGCAGAAACCATGATTTCAATTTGTTTGAAAACAATCCGGCATGACCAATGTAATTGACTTTGCGTTTGGTGACGGCTCCCATCACCAGCGCATCCATGATCGAGTTGGGGTGATTTGCCACAAACACCACGGGACCCCGCGCTGGCACGCTTTCACCATTGCGCAGCTCGATCTTCTGAAAGAAGATCGCCATGGCGATCTTGACGATCACCCGGATGAAACGATAGAGAACGGGTTTGGCTTCTGCTTCAAATTGCTTCATAATCAAAGGCATTTAACCACGGAAGGGCACGGATTTACACGGAACGGCAAAGCCGGAACCTAAGACAAACAAGCACAAATCCGAAGACAAATTCAAAAGGCCAATTCAAAACATGACAACTGGCGCAAGGAGGGACTGGCTTTAAAAGGTCGACTTGCTACTGACATTGCAGGTTTGCCCGTTTATTCGGTACTTGAATTTCAAAAAATCTGTTCCGTTCAAGACTAGAAACCTTGCAAGGAAGTCAGATTGTGATTATTTTTCAACGAGGACGAAATGGCATCTGATTTCTTCGAACGAATTTATGAAATAATCCAAAAAATTCCAAAGGGAAAAGTGGCGACTTACGGCCAGGTCGCGGCTCTGGCCGGCAAGCCCCGCGCTGCACGCGCGGTCGGCTGGGCGCTCAATAACACCCCTACAGAAGTCGATCTGCCCTGGCAGCGGGTCATCAACGCCAGCGGACGAAGTTCATTTGATGAAGAAGCGAAAAGAAAACTGCAGCAGGCGCTGCTCAAAGCAGAGGGTGTGAAATTCGATAAGAGCGGCAAAGTTGATTTGGACAAATTTCAATGGCACGGCAGATAGGATGGAAGTTTACTAATCCCGACGTATCGCATATGCATCAGAAGGATGGGAAGTCCGTCTTGGGAGAGCTGTCCACGAACCGCCCGATTGGAGTGGTTAGGGGGCGTATGTTCGACATTCGAAATTCCTTGTTCGATATTCGATATCAGTCTTTTCTTGCTGCGAATGTCGAATATCGAACAAGGAATAATGAATAATGAAGTTGTAGCATCAACGGCAAGTTTCCCTCATGAGATGGGTGGATAACCCGCGAAAACCAGGTGTCTGGGTTAGTAAAGGTTTGTGAGTTGCCACGCTTTCGGAAAGGAGCTGCGTAGCTCGGTGATTGTGGCGTGTTTGAAAAAGACTCCCATGCCGAGCGTGACGTCGTCAAATTTCACAAACACATATCCTTCATCTAAGTCATCAACGACGTCAAAAAG
>DASWHH010000038.1:0-6627 GCA_036398295.1 bacterium | reverse complement strand
CATCACCTGTACCCCCTGCTTTAGGGTCACGTCCACCATGCCGCAGCCCTGGCAACCGCCGCCAAACCGCAAATAAGCGACCTTGTCCTTCACATCAACCAGCGAAACTACCCCGCCGTGAGAACGAATGGCCGGATTGATGCGCGACTGGATAATATGCTGTATCTTCTCGGCCAGGGGACCGCTTGGGGCCGGCGGTGCGGACATGCGTGGATTCGTGATCTTGAAACCACTTTCACTCAGTCCGTGCACATAATCGACCGTGGCGTCCTCCACTAAGGGAAAGCTCTGGGGATCGACATAGATGTTGAAGCCGTCCAGGTTGAAGACTTTGTCGGCGGGATGTTCTTGTCCGGGATCAACGAACGAAAGTCCGTAATCCACGGAGAATGGTGACACGCCGCGCTTGGCGGTCATACGAATTCCTTGCCCTTGCCGGTTTTCACCCTGCAATATTTCTCGAAATTTAGTCTGCGCCTGGTCAGTAATCGTCAACATTCGTGCCTCCTGATTTCATTTCAAACAGTCCTATTATAGCGTATTCATCGGCTAAAATCAAGTCCATTTTAAGTAAAGTCATCCTCCGATTTGATACATCTCAACCTTCCGCGGCGACGCCGTGCCGCTGTCAGCCGTGCGCTCCTCAGAATATCGATCCGCTCGTTTGTGCCAGATTGAAGAGAGCAAGCCCTCGAGCTCTGCATCTGCGATGCCGGCACGCAATGGAGTTTTGATATCATATCCCAACTGCGCAAAAAGGCAGGTGTAAATCTTGCCATCGGCGGAGAGCCGGGCGCGAGTGCAGTCGCCGCAGAATGGCTGGGTGACCGATGAGATGATGCCCACCTCGCCGCCGTCCAAATAACGATAGCGGTTCGCCACCTCACTGTGGTAATTTTTATCAATCGCTTCCACCGCCATTTCCGCGGAGATAGTCCGCAGAATTTCCCGCGCCGACACCACCTCATCCATCCGCCAGCCATTCAGTGTTCCCACGTCCATGTATTCGATGAACCGCAGAATGTGGCCACCGGTTTTGGCAAATCTGGCGAGATCGACTATTTCCGTATCGTTTACGCCTTTTTGAATGACGGCGTTCAGCTTGACCGGAGCGAATCCCGCAGCAACTGCCGCCGAGATGCCTTCAAGCACACGGCTGAGTTCCAAATGTCCCCCCGCCAATTTTTTAAGTATGTCAGGTTTCAAAGTGTCGAGACTGATGGTCACTCGCTGCAGGCCTGCCTGGCGCAGAGCTTGAGCTTTTTCCTTTAAGTGGTAACCATTGGTGGTAAGCGCGATATCCTTGATCCCCGGAATCTTGGCCAGCATTTCGATCAACAATTCAAGATCGGCGCGAAGCAGCGGTTCGCCTCCCGTCAACCGAATTTTAGAAACACCGAGTTTTGCGAAAATGCCGGCGACTCCTGCAATCTCTTCAAAAGTGAGAATTTCTTTTCGTCGCAGAAAGACATAATCATGGCCGAAGATATCCGATGGCATGCAGTAGTGACAGCGGAAATTGCAGCGGTCGGTAACCGAGATGCGCAGATCGGTGAGGGGACGTGTGAAAGTATCAACAACCATTGGGCTGATTCCAACTACGGATTCGTGGGCCGGATATCAATCTCACTAACCATCGCTCGCTGCGGCAATTTTATTGCAGCGATGATGGTTTGCGCCACATCCTCGGCCTGCAGGATTTTCGCGTTATCCGGCTTGGAGGTCATGGGATGCTGAAAGTGTGTTGCCACCGAGCCGGGACAGATGGCCAGCACGCGCACGCCGCTTTTTCGTTCTTCCAGCATCAAACACTTCGAGAATGCCAACACGCCCCACTTGGTGGCGGCATATCCCCCTCCGCCCTCGAAAGCATTTTTGCCAGCCAACGACGCCACGTTGATCACAAAGCTTTCCGTTTTGCGTTTGAGATGAGGCAGGGCCTCGCGGGTGCACAAAAAGAGACCGCGCAAGTTGACTTCGAACATCTCGTCCCAGTTCTGCGTGGTGAGCGTCTCCACCCGGCCAAAGTGTCCTAAGCCGGCGTTGTTCACCAGAATGTCGATGCCGCCAAATTTGTTAACCGCCTCCTGAATCAACTTCTTGATGTCGTTTTCACGGGAGACGTCGGTTACAATTGGCAGCGCTTTTCTCCCCACGTTGCCAATTTCTTTGGCGAGGCTCTGCAAATCGGACATTGTACGCGAGGCCACCACCAGGTTGGCCCCCTCTTTAGCCAGGGCGATCGCGGTGACGCGGCCAATGCCTTTGCCAGCCCCGGTTACGATGGCAACTTTATTCTTTAGGTCCATTCAAGGTTCTCCGCTGCAAATAATGACCACGAGTTTGAAACGATGAATGAAAAATGCAAATATCAAGGTCAAGTTTTGAGGTTTGCATTTTTGAGGTCTGCAATTTTCATTTTCAGCTATTTTGTCATGTTGGCGCTGGACATATAGCTAATTACATACATGGCCACAAAAAACACCAACAACAAAACCAGCAGGGCGATTCCCGAAACGATGCCAATCATCGAAATCAAATCCTTGCCGGGAGTGGTCTCGCGCTGATGACGACGCGGGAAATACGTCACATCGTACAACAACTTCCCGATAAAAATCACAAACAAAATTACACCGAGTCCGACTCGCGCAAACTCGACCGTACCTTGCATAGCCATTCGCATCGGCAGCAGCAACCAGATTACCAGCGCCCATTTGCCAATTTCAAAAAGATAAGAATTGATTTTGCGCTTAGCCGTCAACTTCGATCCAAAACGCATTCTCATAATGCTCGATGTGCCAGCCGCCTTCCTTTTTTTGAATGGCCACCACATCGAAACGACAGTTCAGGTCCTGAATATTTTTTTCCTGCAAATACCGCTGCGCCACTTTTCCAATCTGCGCTTGTTTGCGCGGATTCACCCAGGTTTCCGGCGAACCGAAATGGTCGCCGCGGGCAGTCTTTACCTCCACAAAAACCAGGGTGTCAGCCAGGCGGGCGACGATGTCGATCTCACCGCGCGCCCAGCGATAGTTACGATCGATAATCTCATAGTATTTCGACTGCAAATACCTGGCAGCCAAATCCTCCCCGGCATTGCCAACCTGTTTAGCCCTGCTATTCGTCATCAAACAGGCTCAGCTGCGGACTGAACCGCTTGGGGTGAAAGGACTGCCGGTGGATCGCACAAAAACCAAATTTTTCGATGGCATCGAGATGGGCGGCGGTGGCATAGCCTTTATGGCTGGCAAAGCCATAGTCGGGAAACTCCAGATCGTAGCGACACATGATGCGGTCGCGGGTGACCTTCGCCAGAATCGAGGCCGCCGCAATCGAGAAACTCAAGCGGTCTCCCTTTATAATGGGCGAAAACGGAACATCATCGTTTGGAAACGCGCGGCCATCCACCAACAAATAATCGGGTTTCGATTTCAGTTGGGACAGTGCCCGCTTCATGGCCATAAATGAAGCCTGATAAATATTAATATCATCAATCTCATTCACCTCAGCCTGACCGATACCAAAATCCATTGCACCTTGGACGATTGCGTCGAAGAGCTCGTCGCGCAGATTCTCGGAAAGTTTTTTTGAGTCGTCAATCTGTGGAATGAAAACGTCGGGAGAAAACACCACGGCGGCCGCGACCACGGGGCCCGCTAATGGGCCGCGCCCGGCTTCGTCAAGGCCAGCCACCAACGTCAGTCCACGAGCCCAGAGGTCGCGCTCAAACTTCAACATCTGTTGGATGCGGTCAAATTCTTCGCTCTCTAAAACGGCTTCTGAATTCATAGCGAAAATTTAGAATTAATCGCCTGAAATGCAAACAAAAAAAGCCGCCCACAAACATGCAGCGGCTGGTAATTTCGAGATTACGTCAATCATGCTTCACTTAATCTCTTCACGAGTTTGTTGTACATATCCTGATACGAGGTTTTGGCGATCTCTTTGTAAAATGAATCGCGGTAATTCAAGGCTGTGCTCACGCCATCAATTTCCATGTCGTATACCAGCCACTTTCCGGCCACCAAGTGCATTTTGTAAACGATCTCAACATGTTTGCGATCTTTGTATGCAATCGTCGTGACTTTAGCTTTGTCACCGGTTATTTCTGGTTCACGATAAACGAGGCGATCGGCTTTGTAAATTTCCAGTTTCTTTACCGACGAGTTTTTGATTAGTTGCGAAAACACATTCACAAAATCTTGTTTCTCCCGCTCAGTTAGTTGATCCCAATGTTTTCCCAACGCCAGTCGGGACAACTCATTGAAGTCCATGAATTCGTTAATGACTTCCTTCAGCTTTTCTTTGGATTCAGGGCTGACCGGATCACCTGCGCTTTTCAACAGGTCATCGATTGTCTGGTTACGGGCCTTGACGATTTCAAGCGGCGAGCGGTCGTTGCCGAAGCTGTGTTCGCAAGAAATTATTGTCATAAGAAACTGTATAATAAATACCTTAAGGATGGTCCTCATTTTCGCTCCCTTTCGTTAATTGGGATACAAATCCCTTCCAACCGATTTGCCTAACTTAGCAATTGCCACATTGTATCTAAAAATGTTCTGCAGGTGCTCGGCCTGCATGGCGCTATTGGCCCGGAACGCATCAATCAATTCCTTGACTTCTCCCACTCCCAAATCGAATGTCATGGTCGTGGAGCGCAGCCAGTTGTCGCTGGCCTTCAGCGCTTTCTCGCTCTCCCGCCAGTTTTCCAGGCTCTGCAGCAACTCCAAATAGTTTTTTTGGACTTCCAACTTTATCCCATCCATCAACAATTCTTCTTTTTGAGAAAGCTGCAAAAATTCTGCCTCGGCCACGCGAACTTTATCGCGAGTCTGCAAAAAGTTGAGATTCATACTCATACCCACCACCGCGCCGGGGCGAAAGAAATTTGTCGGATTGTAAATGAATGGATTTCGAGGATCCAGTCGGTCTTTAGCATAATTATATTTCAACTGGCCGCCCAAAAAAAATTGCGGAAAATAGTCACTTCGTGAAACCGTGATCATTGCGCGCCGGGCGTGAATGCCGGCTTGCAACCTTCGCAGCTCAGGGCGATTTTGCACTGCCATCTCCCCGTAACTTGTAAGACTGTCGATATTCACCTGCAATGGATCCAAATACTCTGTTGCCAACTGAATGTCAGTCCGCACATTGAGATGGAGGCTGGCCTTCAACGCGGAGCGCGTGATCTCAAAGTTGTCAACCGCTTCGCGGTGTTTCTTGTTAATTTCATACTTATAAATCTGCAGTTTAAATAAATCGATCTGGGAAACCTCCTCAGAGCCTTCATCAAGTTTTTCTCTGACCTTATTTTCCGCTTTTGTAAGCTCCTTTTCAGCATCCTCCACTACCACCAGCAATTCTTTGGCCAACACCAACCCCCAGTAAAGCTGACGGACCTGAAAACGAACGTTCTCTTTTTCACCCACCAAATTGGCTTCATCTGCTTCCACACCGTGACGAGCAGCTTCCCTGATGCCGCTTAGTTTGCCAAAAGTGAAAATGGGTTGAATGAGGTCAATGTCCAATTGGGTGAAATATTTTAAATCCGAGAAACCGGTGGAGGTGTCGGGTGAGATGACAAATCCGCCCGACGGATCAACGACCCCTCGCGCCGGGGGGCTTGGTCCCCAAATATTTTTGAGCTCAAATTTCGGGATGAATCGGGCATTGGAAGCCTGCGTAAATTTCGCCTCGGAAGCCTTGATTCCAAGCTCGGCGTCTTGAATCGACGGATTATTTTTGAGTGCTAACTCTTCACATTTGGCCAAATTCAAAACCATGGTCTCCTGGGCATGGAGATCCAGCCTGACGTAAACTTGCAACGCCAGGATTACGAAAATGGTGCGTTTAACCATTCCGTTCCTTTCTGGCTATTCAGCTTTCAAGAATTCTTTAATACCGGAGTCGGCATTAGCGTTTTTCAATGCGATGATATCGTCATAATCCGCATATGCCTTTGATTTCATGGAGTTGGCATCTGAGAGTATGCCTATTGCGATGGGAATATCGGGTGGGTTGCCCCCAAAGGTCTTTTTGTAAGCCTCGTAGGCGTTGAAGACATATGTCCGCCACACGCCCAGATTGTCGTCACCGCTATCAGCTACCACCATCCAGGGACGCCCGGTGCCACTGCGCCGCATCGCGGAGCCAACCGGCAGGGTTGCGCTCCATACATACTTCACGGACTCCGGGATCAAACCCAATTTTTTGTCATAAATAATATAAATTCCGGCGGCGCTGTCTATCTTCTTATGAAATCTTTCGTCGGCGCCCTCGGGAATCGCATGGACCCGCCACTTGAATGAAATGTAAGGATATTTTTTCAAATCCCATTTGACGTCTTTTCCTAAAATAACCGACTCGCCCTGATCTTCAGCGGCCAAATAGCGGCTGCCATTTTCCTCACGAATTTCATAGGGCTTGTTTTTTTCGTCATCTTGTTTCTTCCAGGTCCAACCCCGCGGCAAACCACCTAATTCGGAACTTTCGAAATCCTCCAGCACCACGTAGTCCTGTCCGGACAGCTCGGCGATGAGACTCGAGAGCGAGAGCTTGTCGAGAATTTTCTTGCACAGCCCATAGTAGTGACGGACGATGCTGTCGTCGTCGTATTTTATGTTGCTG
>DASWHH010000037.1:0-8788 GCA_036398295.1 bacterium | reverse complement strand
CCTCTCCCCTTTGATACGGACAATATTTGCTGCTGGCATGGCAATGTGAGAGAGCAGTGACTCATTCACCATTCTAAAATTGCTGTCGGGATGATCTGGCGGCACGGTACGTTCGTCCCCCCAAAACAAAAAGACTTTGGGCCACTCCACCCGGCTGCGATAATTTTCGGTGGCGAGCAACGCATAAATCGCGCGCGGTGTCATGCCGCCAGCCAGCGCCACCGAGCAGCGTCCGCGCTTCCTGACAGCGGCGTCGAGGTTTTCAATGATTTTTTCTGCCGCGGCCTGAACCAACTTCTGCTTGCTTGCAGAGATTTGCAAAGCGCGATTCATCGCAACGCCTGCAGGATTTGCTGGAGTCCGCTGGCAACCTCTTTTTCAAAATGAAACCGGATGACTTTACGACCGGCATCCAACAAGGCCTGCCGGTCACCTAAGGCCTGGGCTAATTTGAGGACGCCAAAAGTTATGGCAGAAGCTGGTTCCCCGGCCTGGTCAGGAATCGCAACATCTTCCACAGCATCCGAGGTGAATTGAATGAACAGGCCGTGGCCAGCGTCACCCTTATGCAGCTGCCCGGTGGAGTGCAGAAATCGCGGGCCGTAGCCAACAGTGGTCGCCAATTTGCTGGAATCGCGAATTCGCAGCCGCATTGAATTCAGAAGCGAATCGCTTTGTGAAGTTGGCGGCACGTATGCCTGAACTGACACATAGCTGCGACCTATGCTGCCCTGCGCCAGAAATTGTTGAATCGCCGTCTGCAAATCCTTGCCTGAGAGATTTGTGAACACGGCGATGCCATTCGCCTCAAAAGTTGACTTAACTTCGGGCAGTCTCCCCTCTTTGTGATACGCCGACACCATGTGGCGCGCCAGCACTTTCGCCGACTCGACATTCGGCTGATCAAATGGATTGATCTTCAATCGCCAACCCGCGATAACTGTCGCGATTTGCCAGCGGAAAAATTCGCCGCCGAGGTCGTAGGTGTCATGCAAGTGCAGTCGCACCACCGGGTGACCGGCCTTTCTCAACAACTCCATTTTCTGGTCGTGGGTGGAATCGCCATCAACAACTAAGTGAACAAACAACCGATCATTGGCATAGACCGCCGGCGTCCCCAACTCCTCGCCATCCACCGGAAGAATCCCCGTCCCTTCCTTGCCGGTGCTTTCGGCAACTAATTGCTCCACCCAGGTTCCCAAATGGGCGATCGCCGGAGAAGTGACGAGCGTGACTTTGTCGCGGCCGGCAACCGCGCACTCACCCATAATCGCCCCCAGCGCGGCGCCGGAATTTTCAGCACCAGTGGCCAGGCAAGTCTTCGCAATGTTGCCGGCCCGACCCAACAACTTGCCCAGATCCATCCCAATGAGCGCTGCCGGCACCAGTCCAAAATAGGACAACGCCGAGTAGCGACCACCAATGTTGGGATCGTTGCGAAAGGTTTTTCGGAAGTGGCACTCCTGTGCCGTAATTTCCAATCCACTGCCCGGATCGGTGATGGCGACGAAATGACTTCCGGCTTTTCCGCGCCCGACCTTTTCCTGGGTCCGATTATAAAAATACCTGAAAAATGAAAACGTCTCGACCGTGCCGCCGGACTTTGTTGAAACGATAAACAAAGTCTTGGAAATATCAAGCCGGCGCTCGTATGCGAGCACCGCTGCCGGGTCGGTGCTGTCCAACACGGCCAGATCGAGATAGCCTTGCTTTATGCCAAAAGTGAATCGAAAGACTTCCGGTGCCAGACTCGATCCGCCCATGCCCAAAAGCAATGCGTGGGTGAAACCCGCGTTGCGGACTTCGTCAGCAAATGCCGTAATTTCCGGAATAGCACCAGGCATCACCTCGGGACTGTGCAGCCAACCGAGGCGATTGCCGATCTCCGTTGCATCTTGTTTCCAAACGGTGTGATCGTGCGCCCAGAGGCGAGGGACGATATGTTGCAGGTTCAGCTCGGCTAACGCCGCGTCCACTTGTTTTTGCAGGTCGCCCAGGCTGGCATTCAAGTTCTGTTCAGGCTTTGCCATTTTGTTCTCCCAAGAACGCGAATCACAATTGAACAAACTTCCAGCTATCAATTAATCATGTTGCCAAAAACTGTTGGATTAGTTAGAGTGTTCAAATATGAACCGACAAGGTAAAGTAGTACCGCAAAAAAATCAAGAGTTTTGAGTGCTCGTAAAACTCAATCTAAGAAAATAAACCAGCGAAAAGACAAAAAAGAGGAGCCGGCGAGGGAGTCACCGGGCTGCCAACGCAACTGAAACCAGCCTGATACCGCGGCGAGCCCATTGCCGCAAGAACCGATGCGGCGGCTATTAATGGCAAGAGGTGAAGGAAAGCAAGCGTACGTTTCCGGTACGTTGACTTAGAAATTTGTCCATGCATCACATTGGTGATTTTGCTTTTTGAAACGCCTTTCGCGAGTACAAAATCAGTTTTCGAGATTTGTAAACAGATTATTGAAGGCTTCCGCCAACGTGGGATGCGCGAAGACAGCGTCGCGCAAAACGGTGTACGGCAGCTTGCCCAGCATCGCCATTTGCAGAGCCGCCATCATCTCACCACCCTCGATGCCAAAAATGGCGCCGCCCAGAATGAGTTTCGTGTCAGCGTCAACGATAGCCTTCATGAAGCCGCGTGATTCGTCCATTTCCAGGGCACGCGCCACGAAATTCATGGGCATTTTCGCGACCTGAACATTCAGGCCCTTTTCGCGGGCTTCGGTTTCCGTTAAACCCACGCGACCCAATTGCGGATCGATAAACACGGTGTATGGCACCAGCCGGCCGTTGATCGTCGCACTCTCCTTTTCCAACAGATTCGATCGGATAATGCGAAAATCATCGTACGAAATGTGGGTGAACATCGGTCCGCCCTTCACGTCGCCAAGGGCATAGACATCGGGCGCTGAAGTTTCGAGACGATCATTCACTTGGATAAAGCCGCGTTTATCGAGTTTCACTCCGGCGGATTCGAGGTTGAGACGATCGGCGTTGGGAATCCGGCCAACCGCGGCCAGCAAGTGCGAGCCAGCTAAATTGCGCTCGCCGTCAGCATTTCTCACTCGCAGATCAACTTCGCCATTGGAGTTTTTTGAGACTGCCAAAGCCTCGGTTTCCAGCAGTATCTCGATGCCATCCTCTCGCAGAATCTTTGCTACCTCGGCGGCGACGTCGTCGTCCTCGCGGGCCAGCAATTGTTTGCCGCGCTGCACAACTGTGATCTCGCTACCGAACCGGCGAAACATTTGTCCGAATTCCAGGCCAATGTACCCGCCACCCATCACCAGCAGGTGCTTTGGCAGGGTGTCGAGCTCCATGATCGAAGTGGAGTTGAGTGTTGGTACCTGATCGAGTCCCGGCACCGGCGGATTGACCGGGCGCGTTCCAACGTTGATGAAAATTTTATCGGCGCTGACCTGGCGAATACCGCCGCCGTTTAGGTTCACTGCAATTGTCTTGGCGGCAGTGAAACGCGCCTCGCCAAAAATCAGTTCGAGATTTTTCGTGCTCTCAATTCTTTTCTGATTGCCGTTACGAAAGCTATTGACGATATCGCGCTTGCGCTGTCGCACCTTTTTCATGTCAACGCTAACCGGCCCGGCGTGAACCCCATAGTCGGCCGCTCGCTTCGCCAAATACGCGACCCGCGCGCTGGCCACCATGGTTTTGGTGGGCGTGCAGCCTTCGTTCACGCAGGTGCCACCCACATGCTCTTTTTCGATGAGTACGCTGTTCCAACCGGCGTTCGCAAGTGTGGTCGCCAGTGGCCCGCCTGCCTGTCCCGAGCCAATGATGACGGCGTCGTATTTTTCTGTTGGCATGAAAGTCTCCTTTTTGAACCCTCAGTTAATCATAACCAACCACCAAGCATCAAGATTTCATCCAACAATTCTTTTGGAAAACGCTAACTTAAACTCCGCGCGAATGACACCAGTCGCAATGCCAGCAAAATTCGCTATGGTGGGTTGGAGGAAACTCGCGAGGGCATTCAGCTCGCTTTCGGAAATCAAACCGAGTTGCCGCAGCGCCTCTATTAGCACCGCTTCCGAAGCCCGCTTGCTGCCATCGGCAATTTTGAGGGCGATGCCCAGCGAGCGCTCGCCCTGCACCGCCAGACAACGAATCCCTTCCGCGCCGACTTTGCTCACCATGCGGCCCGCCATCGCCTGCATCAGTTCGGTGTCGAAGCGTTCGCTGCCGGCGATCATCTTCGGATGCGCGGTCTTTATTTCGAAAACTCGAAACGCGGTTGGCGTTCTGCCTGCGGCTAAATTAGCATAGATGCGGGCCATGTTTTTCAGGGGTAGAAAAAACACCGGCGCGCTGCAGCCGTCTACTCCCACGCCGATCTCATTTTCAGGCAAACCGGAAAAGAAGGCCATCCGCTCTTTGATGCGCTCTTGCAGAGGATGGTTGGGAGCAAGGTAAGTCTCAAGCGGCCAGTTGTGAAATTTGGCCACGGCCAACATACCGGCGTGTTTGCCGGAGCAGTTGTTATACAGTGGGGATTTGGGCAGATTGTTTTTGGCGTGTTGGGCCGCGGCGGGAGCGTGCATAGGGGGATGAAAACCGCATTTGAGATGCCCCGCATTGAGGCCAATCTTTTTCAAGATGCTTTCAACGGCGTGCACATGAATATCCTCGCCATTGTGGGACGCCATGATGACTGCCAGCTCGGGATCGGTTAGTCCGAAATGCTGATCCACTCCATCTTCGAGGAGAGGCATGATTTGCACCGGTTTAGCAGCGGAGCGCATGTAGGTAGCATGGCTGGGGTCGCCCACTGACGCCACCAAATTCCCATCGGCATCGACCACGGCAATGTCGCCGCGGTGAATGCTCTCAACACGTTCGTTGCGAATAATTTTGGCTAAGATTTCGGACAAACAGGTCTCATTTATTTTGATTGGCTATTGGGCTTCTCTTTGGCAAGGATGTCATCTAATTGAGGAAGCAAAGCGGGCAGTTGTACCGTTGCAATTTCCCAAACTATCTCATAAATAATCCCAAAGTAGAAATGAACCATTTTATCGCGAACGCCAGCTAATTTTTTCCACGGAACCTCTTTGTGGGAGTTCCTTAAAGCAGCGGACAGTTTTTTGGTCGCTTCACCAATGACCTGAAGGTTTCGAACTACCGCATCCTGAGTTTTGGCGTCATGTAAAAATTTCTCAAAGGTCAGGCCGTCGATATAGGATACAATTCTTTGTATCGCCTCGGTAATATCATTCAGATAGTCCCAGTCTCGTCGTTTAGACATAGCTTAGGGAGTTTTGAATGTTCAAGGCGATGTGTCTGCGTCTCATATTCCCCATCGTCCTTTGGAGATCCTCAAATGTTGCGAGGTCGACCTTTCTGCCCAATGCCTTTTCTAAGTGATTAGCCAGCTCAACAAACTCCAGTCCAAGGGGACTGGTGAGTTGTACCAAGATGTCGACATCACTTTTCTGGGTTTGCTTGTTTTGTGCATACGAGCCATAAATGGCAATTTTTACCACACCATATTTTTCCTGCAAGAAAGGTTGTTCTTTTTTCAAAATTTGCAGTAGCTGTTTCTTGGATAGACGTTTTTTCATTTACAATTTATCCCGCAACTTTTGCATTTAATACTTGCGAATAATCTCCAGCATCTCCCGCACCGCTTTTTCCACTCCCACCATCAGCGATTTGGCGACGATGCTGTGCCCGATATTCAGTTCTTCGATCTGTTCGATTTCGAGAACATCCCGCACGTTGTGATAATTCAGTCCGTGACCGGCGCTCACCCCCAATCCCAATTTTGCCGCTGCCATCGCCATCGATCGCAGCTTGTCCAATTCATCGGTGATGGCGCTGAGGTCTTCGGCGTTGGCGTACTGGCCGGTGTGCAGCTCCACGTAGTCCGCACCGCAGCGAGCGGCTGCTTTGATCTGTTGAATGTCCGGATCGATGAACAACGAAGCGACGATATTGTGGTCGTGCAGCTGTTTACACACTTCTTCAATCCAGTCCATTTGACCGTGCACATCGAGACCGCCTTCGGTGGTAACCTCCTCGCGGCGTTCCGGCACCAGGGTCACCATGTCCGGGGAGACCTCGGCGGCGATTTTGATCATTTCATCGGTAGCAGCCATCTCCAAATTGAGATGAGTTTTCACCATTTCTTTGAGAAGATATAAGTCTTTGTCTTTGATGTGCCGGCGATCTTCTCGCAAGTGGCAAACGATGCCATCGACGCCGGCCATTTCCGCCACCACCGCCGCAGCCACCGGGTCGGGCAAATTGCCTTTGCGCGCCTCCCGGACCGTTGCAACATGATCGACATTGAAACCCAATCTAACCATGATTCCCTCCTATTTGACAACATCTGAAACGTTCACAAAACTGAATCCCTTTCTTACGAGTATGGGCAATTCTTCCTGCAGTACCTTCAAGGTTAATTCTTCCGGGTGGCCAATGGCAACGGCCGTCCCGTTGCGCGCCGCAATCTCGGCTACCAGATTTAGCTGCTGGCGAATGAACGGCTCCTCGCGGATTGCATCTAAAAATACATCGTTGATGGCGGTGGGAATTTTCAACTTTTGCGCCGAGGCATAGGCGCGGGTATTCGCATCGGTACGGCTGTCCAGAAAAAACAATCCGGTCTTCTTAACTTCATCCATCATGATAGACAGCAGGGCCTCATCTTCGGTAGCCAGCGACCCCATGTGGTTGTTCAGCCCTTTGATGTGGGGTACAGCCTTGACGGCCAGGCGTACCCGCTCGCGAATTTCTTTTTCGCTCATACCGGTCAGAAGAACAAACTCGTCGCGATCAATTTTGCCGTTCTTAGGTTCCATGGGTAGATGCATCATCACACTTCGCTGGCGCTCCGTTGCCGCGTCCGCAATGCGCACGGAGTGCTTCAACCCCGGTATGATCGAGAACGTGACGTTGTACTCTAGATCCAAAAAATCCTGGATGAGAGAATTAAATGTGTACCCGAAGTCGTCGATCACGATTGCGATTCTGCCCGCCACCCGGGCAAGGGAAAAATCGCTGCGCATTGTCACCTGCATGAGAAGCTGGTCATCCACGCCTACCGCCAGCGCCATGCGGTAGCCCTGTGGATCCGTCTCTGTCTTCACCAGCTGGCCGCCCGCCTCGCGAAAGCGCGCCGCCATGGCCATGTAGAGATCGACCATAGGCAAATCGATGGGGATGCGCACAATTTTGTTCTGGCTGTCGCCGGATATCCAATCCACCCGGATACCATGATTGAAACACACCTCATAAAAAGTCCGGCGGATCGCCTCTTCGCGACCGTAATCGATTTTCTTTGGCAGTGGCGGCAGAAAATTGAAACCCGGCTCCGGCCGATCCAAGACCCGGACACAAATTAAAATCGCAGCGAGGATGAGTTGTGTCCAAAACAGGCGAATTTTCCAGGGTGCGATCATTTTATTGGAACAGCGCTTTTAAGTCGCTCCACGACAGATCGACCCCGTTGGTGAAGTCCTCCCAGCGATAGATGGCCCAATCCCCCGTTTGGTTTTTTTCCAACATGAAATTAGATTGCCCACGATAAAGGGTAGAAATATTCTGCCGTGTATGACGAACGCGGATCTCGTAGCTTTGATTGAAGGTCGCCTGCGAGGCACCCTCACTGCGATTTTCCTCTATGAAACGTGCGCTGCGCAAGGAGTCGGCGGGCAGCGCCTGGAATACGCGGTTCAAGTAGCGCCGCTCATCTTCTATTTGCCAGAAATCAAACGCGCCGGGATTGTTGGTGACGGCGCGCTGGTCCGGCACGAACGTGAAGCGTTCATTAGAACGGGTGCTATCCACAAAGCAACGGATGTAGTTCTCGACGTTTTCTTCCTGGATGGCCACTCGCAGGTTGATGAACACAATGTCGGGTGACGTCGGCGGGATGAAGGTGGAGGTGTTTTGCTCCGGCGGCTCGGGCGTGCGGGTGCTGAACGGGTTTTCGCAGGCCAAAAGCAATACGAGAATCGACAACAGCCGCAGCGTTGGAAGTGTTTTCACGCGCATGAATTCCAGGTGTTTCTGTTCGAATTAATTACGCAGGAAATATAGCAGATTATAATCTTTATTCAAGGGGATTTTTGAGGAACAAAGTCCCTCATCGCAAAGGAGGGGACTTTGGGGTGGCTCTCCACATTTGCCGCGAACTGTCGGCCGCCAACTGCTTACTGCGGCAATCGGTTGAAGTTGTTATTCGATATTCGAAAATCAACATCTTCATAATAATGAATCTCCAACACCGAATTTTTGAATGTCGAAGTTTGCTTTGGCTGTAACTCAATCAAGTCGATCGAAAGTGGGTAAACAAACCACCCGAAAACCGATAATGAGGTTCCAGTCATCGGGAAACCAATTGAAGCGCGCGGCGCCCTGCAGATTCTCCGGGTCGTTGAACCAGGAGCCGCCGCGCAAAGCACGGCATTCCTCCGCTTCGCGATAGAGGTTATCCATCCACTCCCAGACGTTGCCGGCCATATCCATCAACCCCGTCGGGGCAGGCGTGGCGCCGGCCGGATACGCACCCACCAGGGTGGTATGACCAACTTTTTCGCCGTAGTTCGCCCGCGTCGCATCCGGCTCGGCGTCGCCCCAGGGATAAGGTCTTTTCCCTCCGCTTGCTGCCCACTCCCATTCCTCCTCCGTCGGCAGGCGGTAAATAAGCTTCTCCCTTGGCTCTTCGTCCTCTGCACCCTGTGCCTTGCGCTCGGCTCTCCGCAATTCCGTCAACCAGTGGCAATATGCCGCGGCTGCAAACCAGCTTAGTCCGACAACCG
>DASWHH010000036.1:0-4232 GCA_036398295.1 bacterium | reverse complement strand
AATATTGCCGAGGGCGCGTCTCGAAACTCGACTGCTGATAGAAAGCGATTCTATCAAATTGCCCGATCGTCGTTGGTCGAGATTGACACACAACTCGAAATCGCCGTTCAGCTAGAATTCTTTTCGGAAGAAACTATAACGCAACTTGCACAGATGCTAAATCAACTGTTCGCCATGGCCACGAATTTAATAAAAAGCACAAATTGATCTACGTCTGCCTTCTGCCGTTTGCCGTCTGCCGCGCTCATTTGCCGTCACAAAAACTCGCATAAAGGTACAGATATGAACGAAAAACCTTCCCTCCTCGCCCACTTCTCAATTCACCGGCCGATAACGGTGGTCATGAGTTTGATTGCATTGTTGGTGGTGGGGTTCATCGCCTTCAAGCAAATTGCGGTGGAATTGCTTCCGACCGGTTTTCAGCCGCCTTTCTTGGGAATTTGGACGCCGTATCCTAACGCCAATCCGCAGGAAGTCGAAGAACAAATCGCCAAACCCCTCGAGGAACAGATTCAAACCATCAGCGGGGTGCGGCGCATCGAAACCAATAGCAGCACCAATGGCTGCTGGACGTTCATCGAGTTTGTGCAAGGCACGGACATGGATGTGGCCTACGCCTCTCTTCGCGATCGCACTGATCGCGCCAAAGCAGATTTGCCGGATGACGTGGAACGGCTTTACCTGCGCAAATTCAGCGACGACGACGATCCGATCATGTGGATCGCGCTCGTCGAAAGCGAGCCGCACGACGATCCCTACTTACTGGTGGAGCAGCATATCCAAAAACCGTTGGAGCGCATTGACGGTGTAGCCAAAGTCGAAATCTGGGGCGCGGAGGAAAAGTCGGTGCTGGTGTACATCAATCAAGACAAAGTGAAAAGCTATAAGGTCAATCTCTACGAAGTCATCCAGCAATTGCGGCGCGACAATTTCGCCATCTCCAGCGGCTTCGTGATGGAGGGCGACCGCAAAATTTTCGTACGCTCACTCGGCAAGTTCGAAGACCTCGCCGACATCCAGAATATACCGGTTCGCGGCACCAACCTGCGACTGAAAGACGTCGCCGACGTCAAGTACGACGTGCCGGAACGGCGCTGGCGCATGCGGATCGACGATAAGAAAGCCATCACCATCGGCGTCTTCAAAGAGTCGGTGGCCAACACGGTGGAACTGTGCTCCAACGTCAACCGCGCCTTTGAGGAAGATTTCAAAAACGATCCCAAGCTCAGCGGCTTCAAAATGGAGATGCTGTTCGACCAGGGACAATACATCGAAGAGTCCGTTGAGAACCTGCAGCGCAGCGCTGGGTGGGGCGCTATGTTTGCTTTTCTCGTGCTTTACTTTTTCCTGCGGCGTCTGCGCATGACGTTGATCGTCAACCTCGCCATCCCGCTCTCGATTTTGATTACCGTGACCGTGCTCTACTTCGTCGGCTGGACGTTGAATGTCATCACCATGATGGGTCTAATGATTTCCGTCGGCATGGTGGTGGACAACTCCATCGTGGTGCTGGAAAACATTTACCGCAAACGCGCGGAAGGCTTGAGCGAAAAAGAGGCGGCGCTGCACGGCACCAGCGAGGTCTCCCTGGCCGTGACGCTTGCAACTCTTACGACCGTCGTGGTTTTTTTACCGCTGATTTTGATGAACGACGACATCGGGTTCCGCTTTTACATGCTGCGCATCGGGCTACCGGTGATTATCTCATTGCTGGCCTCGCTGATTGTGGCGATGGTTTTCATCCCACTGGCCGCGACGCACGTCGTCAGCAAAAAGAAAGTGCTGGAACCGCGAATTATCGTACGTAGCAACAATTTCTACCAGCGTGTACTCGGCTGGTCGGTAAGCCATCGCATGGAAGTGTTCGTCATTCTGGTCTTCGCGATCGCGTCCATAAAATTTGCAGCATCCAACGCCAAGTATCAGGACGACACCCACGGCAACATCAACGACTTTCGTCTCATCTTTGACATGCCTGACAACTACACGATGGATGACGCCGAGCGCATTCTCAAAATCGCCGCGGATACGGTCCGCGCCAAGAGCGAAAAGTACGGCGTGCGCACGGTGCTCTCGCGCAATAGCGCCAACTGGGGCAACCTGCAAGTATTCTTGCATCCCGCGCCAAAGAAGGATTGGTACGAGATCGCCTTTGAAAACATTGCGACCAAAATTGGACTGCTGCCGGAAGGAGTCATGGAGCGCGAAGCCGTTATCGAAGACGTGAAGAAGCGCGTGCCGAAATTTCCGGGCGTCGAGATGCGGACCAGTTGGCGGCAGGAAGGCGGCGACGAGGCGGTGGCCGTCGTGCTTTATGGCGACGACACGAATACTCTGATGACCCTCTCAAAGGAAGTAGAACGCCGGCTGCGCAGCCTCGAGGAAATCATCAGCATCGAGAACGACCGTGAAAAGGGGGCGGACGAAATCCATCTCTACATCAAACGCGAGCAAGCCAAAAAATACGGCATCTCGCCCGAGGCCATCTCCGGCACCGTGCAATATGCGCTGCGCGGTTTTCCGCTGCCCAAGTATCACACGGAAGAAAAAGAGATCGACGTCACCATCCAGCTGCGTGAAGCAGATCGGCAAAATCTATCGCAGCTGAAAAATCTCTCTTTCTTCACCGCCTCGGGCAAAGAAATTCCGCTGGACGCCGTGGCTCATTTCTCGATTCAAAAGGGGATTGGCGAAATCCACCGCGAAAATGGCAAAACTTCGCTGACGGTGAAAGGCAACTCCACCACCGAAGACCGCGCCGGCTTGTTCCAAAAAGTTGCCGCGGTGATGCAGGGCTTCGAATTGCCATACGGCTATAGTTGGAGCCTTGGCCAGAATTTCCGGCGCTTTCAGGAAAGCAATGACAGCGTTCAATTCGCGCTTATTTTGTCCGTCACATTTGTATTTTTGTTGATGGGATTTTTGTTCGAGTCGTTTGTGCTGCCGCTGTCGGTAATTCTGTCGATCCCGTTTTCATTCCTCGGCGCTTTTTGGATCATGTACCTCACCGGCACACCCATCGATCTCATGAGCCGCATCGGCTTCGTGATTTTGGTGGGTGTCGTCGTGAATAACGCCATCGTGTTGATCGATCTGATCAATCGCTTGCGCAAAGAGGGTTGGAGCCGCCACGACGCCATCATCGAGGCTGGCAAGCACCGCTTCCGTCCGATTTTGATGACGGCATTCACCACCATTGGGGGGCTGCTGCCCATGGCTATCGGCAACGCGGCGATGATTGGCATTCCGTACGCCCCGATGGGTCGCACCATCATCGGCGGCCTGCTCACCTCCACCGTGCTATCTTTGATCGCCGTGCCGTGGGCATATACCATCTTCGATGACATGCGCGAGTATTTCAAAAAACTGACGGCGCTTTATATCACAAAGCCAAAGACGCCGGCTGCGATGGAAGTCGAACGGGTTTGATCTAGATTCATTCTTGAAGCAAGTAAAGTAAAAGCCCCGGAGTCTTTGAGACTCCGGGGCTTTTGTTTGCACAAAACTTTAACTTGACTTAACAAGATTTCTTGTGTAACATTCTGATATTCAAATTCCCGAGAGAGGTTCTCAATGAAAGAAAGAATTGCCGTAAATCCGAACATTCACTTTGGAAAACCTTGTGTGGCTGGCACTCGAATTACGGTGCAGAATGTTCTCGAGTTGATAAAGGAGGGCCTTTCCTTTGAGGAAATAATTCAAGACTATTATCCCGATCTGAAACCAGAGGATATTCAAGCCTGTGTCCAATATGCCATGGATTTGGTTGATGCAGAAGATATTCACATCACAACCGAAGCGGCATGAGGTTTCTCCTGGACCAAGATGTTTACGAGGTAACACGGAAATTTCTGGAAAGCTTAAAACATGATGTTGTACCAGTCGCTCAATTTGGCCTATCAAGGGCAGATGACTCGGACTTGCTCAGGATGGCACAAAAAGAGGATCGAATATTTGTCACAAGGGACAGAGACTTTGGGAATTTGGTTTTTGTGAGTGGTTTGAAAACTGGGGTCATTTATCTCCGTCAATTGCCCTTCACTCGACACGCCGTACACGCGGAGCTTGAAAGAGTGTTGAGTTCCTATTCTGAAGGTGAGTTGCAGAAAGCCTTCGTTGTGGTGGAACCGGGAAGACACAGATTCAGAAAGATTTTGAATTAGCCGATGATTGGTATTCCGTACGCCCCGAGGGTCGCACCATCATCGGCGGCCTGCTCACCTCCACCGTGC
>DASWHH010000035.1:0-6521 GCA_036398295.1 bacterium | reverse complement strand
GCATTCAGCGATGACGTCAAAATGCGGGTGGTCTTGCAGCATCAGCCGAATCACGTCACGGGCCAGGGGCTCGTCATCGACAATCAGCACGCGCGTTTTCATTCTTTGTCAATGGATTGAAATGGAATTTCAATGGAGACCAGCAAACCGCTTTTCCCGGATATCAACTCAAATCTATGGGATGCGCCATACATTTGCTGCAATCGCGCTCGGGTATTTTTCAAGCCTATTCCCTCTTTGATGGGCTGTTGAGTAGAGAGTCCTGGTCCATCATCGCGCACCGTGATGATCAGCTTGCCATCCTCGCGTTTCGCGGTGACCTGCAGCTGGCCAGCGGCTGAGTGAGGCACGATACCATGCTCAATGGAATTTTCTACCAGAGGCTGCAAAATCAAGTTGGGCACTTGCGCGGAAAGTGTTTCAGCAGCCACATCCATTTTTACGCTCAGGCGATCATGAAAGCGGGTTTTTTGAATGTTGAGGTACAGCTCCACAAACTCTAACTCTTGCTTTAAAGAAATTTCCTGCAACCCGGCATTCTCCAAAGTGAGCCGCAGCAGATCGCTCAAGCTTGTTAGCATTTGCATCGCGGCATCGTTCTGCTTTTTAAGCATCAACCCCAATATGGCGTGATGGGTATTAAACAGAAAGTGGGGATGGATTTGCGCCTTCAGGGCCTGAAGCTGCGCCTGGGAAAGCTGACTTTGTAATCGCGAGGTTGCCAGTTCCCGTTCACGGTATTTTTGATGATACTCAAACGCATAGTGGGCGCCGACGATAGCCCAGTAAATGAGCAGATTGATATGAAAACTATAGGTGAATAAACTGATGAACCGCTCCAGCGTTGGAATGGTCTCGCCCGCTAACCGCCAGATGATGTACAGCAGCGCCACTTCGAGAACCACATTCAACAACGCTACCAGGGACCCCAATCCCAAATGCTGAAGCAACCCGCGTTTTAGTCGCGCGCGCTCAATGGGAAACCGCCGCGCCAGAGCAAACACCAGCGGCGTCAGCCCCGCCCAGATGAACCAGCGCGTCAACGACCAGGACATGGTCCGGCCCCAGTCGATGGCGCCGCCCTGAATCAGGCGGGAAAGAATATTCTGACTGGTGTAGAGAATGGCGATGAGAGCCCAGAAGCTGAAAATAGCAGCCCAAAGAGAGCGGTGGTTTCTTGTGTTCATCGGTGAGAGACTTGACTTTGATGGCAAAAATTGTTAAATGTCATTGTGATTTTTGAAGGGTAATCCATCATGCAAAAACCGGCAACCAAATATTTTACTCGCGAAGAATATTTAGCTCGCGAAGAAACCGCGGAATACAAAAGCGAATACTATCGCGGCGAAATTTTCGCGATGGCCGGAACGTCGGCCACTCATAATCGGATTTTGCTAAATCTAGCTTCATTTCTCAATCGCGAGCTCCCGAAAAAACGCTGCGACGTGTTTGCAAGCGACATACGACTCCAAGTTGAATCCAAGGACTTATTTACCTACCCGGACATCATGGCTGTCTGCGACAAACCTCAATTCTACGAGAATCGCAATGACACCATCACCAACCCGCTGATCATTTTCGAAATCCTCTCCGAATCCACAAAAAATTACGATCGCGGCGACAAATTTGAGTTTTACCGTGCCATTCCTACGCTAAAAGAATACGTGCTCATCGACCAGTACAAAGTTCATGTGGAGCAGTTTGCCATCGGCGATGCCGGCAAATGGGTTCTGACGGAACATAATGAAATTCACAATGAATTAAAACTGATCGCGCTCGATTTGACCATCCCTTTGCAGACGATTTACAGCCGCGTAGAATTTTCAGGTGCTTAAAATCACTCGCCCGGGCGCTTTTTCCAAAACGGGTAGACAAATCTTCTCAAGACTCCGGGGGGATACGTTTCCATACTTTTGAAACCGAATTTCCGCGGCATCTCCTCATTCTTCGGCCAGTATACGGTTCGGAAAATCCAATCCCAAATGCTCAGCACTTGTCCGAAATTTTGCCCACCTTTGCCGTAAACTTCCACGTCGTGGTGCCAGACGTGCATTTTGGGTGAATTCAAAATGTAGCGCAACGGTCCCCAATCGATAGCAAGGTTCGCGTGATTGATGTCGAGCATCAGAGTCCAAAGAACGCCGATGACGAGAATGATGCGATCATCGATGCCCAGCACCACCAGCGGCAGATAGGACAACGTCTTGTACACTACGATTTCGCCCCAGTGGAATCGAAAGTTGCCGATCCAGTCCAGTTCCTCGATGCTGTGATGCAGCTTGTGAAATTCCCACAGCCACGGCACGTTGTGGAGCAGCCGATGAATGTTCCACTCGATGAAATCTTTCAAGATCAGGAATACGATGAATTGCACCCACAGGGGCGTACCCGCCAGCAAAGCTAACGATTCGGGAACCGGCAATCCAAGTCTGTAGAGAAACGAGTTGAAAATCTGGATGGTGTAACCCGTAAAAATGGCGAGGAGCAATCCAAGGTAGTGGCCATTAAACACCAGCCAAAACACATCCTGCCAAAACTCTTTGCGAAAAGCTTTCTGCTGCCGGCGCCACGGGGCAAGTCGTTCCAGCAGAAAACAGAACAGGGAAATTCCCGTAAGCCAGAAATAGTATTGTAGATAAATCGGCATCGTCGAAATCCATTTGAAACTTTCGTTTGAAAATAGTTAATTCAAACCAGTTACGCAATAGTCAGTAGTCAGTAGGTCAGTGGTCAGTGGTCAGTGGTTAATTTATTCGATTGTCTGACCATATTTGCAAATTGTCTACTGCCTGCCTACTGCCAACTGCCAACTGACTACTGACCACTGACAATTTATGAACCAATGAACCCCTTCTTCGACTGGATTTCGATTCTGTTATTGGTTGGCGCCGGACACGGCTTGTTGCTGGCGCTCACGTTGTTGAATCTTCGCCGCGGCAATCGAGTCGCTAACCGCGTTATGGCCGCCATCCTGTTGGTGTTTGCGACCAACATGACGCTGCATACGTTGGCGTACACCAAACACATCGTTTATTTCCCCCATTTTTTTAAAATCGAGCCGCCGCTGATGTTTCTGTTCGCGCCGCTGTTTTATTTTTACGTGCGCGTGATGACCGGCAACGAGTCAAAACTCACCCGCCATGAGCTGCTGCATTTTGTGCCATTCGTGCTGGGTATCGTTCTGCTGACGCCCCATTATCTCCAGCCGGCCGAAGAGAAGATCCAGCATTTCTTGGCCGACCATGAAAGGCTGTGCTGGCAGTGCCTGTTCATTTATTGGATGACTATCATCCAACTGCTCGGATACATACTGGCGATTGCGCGGTTGTTGAAACGGCATCGGGAAAGAATCAAATTGTCTTATTCTTCGCTGGAAAAAATCAATTTGAGCTGGCTGCGGAATTTGCTGGCGTTGGTCGTCCTCATCTGGTTGGTTGCTGTAATCTTACAGATCATCGATCCCACCATTGCAAGCTTCAACTACATGTGGTTGATTATTTCGGTGAGTATTTATTTGGTCGGTTACATAGGACTGGGTCAGCCAGAGATTTTTTATGGAGTGGCGACGACACCGACCGACAGTAGGAACCCGCTTAAGAAATACGAAAAGTCCACCCTCACGCCGGACAAAGCAGCGACCTCTTTGCAAAAGCTGAACGATTTCAAGGAGAAGGAAAGGCCATACCTGCGAAGCGACCTGACGCTGCCGCTGCTGGCCCGCGAACTGACAATTTCCGTACATCATCTGTCGCAGATCATCAACGAAAAACTTGGGCAGAATTTCTTCGAGTTCATCAATTGCCAGCGGGTGGAGGAAGCGAAACGACGCATCGCGGAGCCGGGCAGTCAGAATCTAAATCTGGCAGGCATCGGCTTGGAGGTGGGATTCAATTCTATCTCATCCTTCAACGCGGCATTCAAGCGCCACGCGGGTATGACCCCGTCGCAGTTTCGGGATAAATATCAACCGCCTTCACCGCCGTTTGCAAGTTTATAATCTCTTTCTTCCGACCCTATAAGTTCGGTACACCTTTGCAAAAACTCCTCGTTTAAGAAACGCAAAAACATAAGGAGTTTGTACCATGTCAAGCAAGCTCAAAAAAGTTCTCACTCCGGCCGCGTGGGTGGCCTATCTCATCATCGGTTTCGAGATCGTTTATATGATCAGTCCTTTTGCGCTGTACTATTATTCCAGCTACGGCCCGAGTCTCAACTTCCTGCACCACTGGCCGGCAAGCGCCTGGCTGAGTGGTTTCTTCCTGCCGCATTATGCAGAAACATCGTCAACGTTGCTCAATAGTTTACATGCCATCGGCTGGGTTCTGGTACTGCCGGGATTGGCACTGTTCGTCATCGCCGCGGGACAAATCTATTATTCGAAGTTCGCAAAGAAGGGCGCAGTCACAGGCGGCATTTACAAAGTCATCCGTCATCCGCAATATGTCGCTTTTGCCATCATGGGATTCGGACTATTGTTGGTGTGGCCGCGCTTCACGGTACTGATCGTTTATGTGAGCATGTTGTTTGTCTACTATTTTCTCGCGAAAAAGGAAGAACGGGAGTGTGAGCAAAAATTCCGCGATAGTTATCGATCTTATCAATCACGGACTGGCATGTTTTTGCCGGCACAACTGTCCAACATGATCAAATTACCGGCACTTCCGGCCTCGGGACTGAAAAGAAAAGCGACGCTCACTTTCCTGTATCTTGCGATATTGGCGGTTTCGCTGGCCGCGGCGTTTGGTTTACGCGACTTTTCGATATCAAAATTGTCAACGGTCTATTCAACCAACTCTGCGACCATCGCGACGGCGGCAACCGATCATGACAAATTGGAGACGATTCTTCAGATCGCCTTAGCGGATGCCCGCGTGCAACAGAGATTGAACGCATCGAATAATGGAACGCCGGGCCCATTCTTGAACTACGTCGTGCCCAATGAATGGTATCTGCCCGACCTGCCGCTGGATGAAGGTTCACAGAAAGTTGGGGGGCATCACCAACCGAAAGAGTATGATCGCAATCTTTACAAAGTGCTCTTCACCCGGGCACGTTTGAAAACCGACGAGGTGGTGACTGGCCCTGACATCGTTGGGAATACGGTTGGCAGGATCCCGGTGCTGGTCGCACATGTCGATTTGAGGAAAGGTGAAGTCGTCGAAATCACCACACCCCCGGCGCACGTGCGTTGGGGGGATATTCCGACGCCGCTGTTTTGACGTGAGATGTGAAACGGCAGACGGCAAATGGTAAATGGTAAATGGCAAATGGCAACAGGGCTGCAATGGGAGCATGATTCGATCTAGGAATTTTCTTTCTCTCGCGCTGAGCAGCGGCAAGGATCGCAACTCGTTCGAAAAGACACTTGAATTTATGAAAAAAAATAATTACAATTTACTATTTTAGTTATGACCCAAATTCAGCGCTGTCCAAAAAACGCAACCCACTCGCTGCCCGATGATTGTGATCATCAGCAGAGCGTCACAACGCACTTGCGGCACCGTGGGTTCTCGCCAGCGATCCAGGATTCTGTAATGATAATCAGTGAATTTCAGACATTTTGAAGAGCATGACACAACATTTCAAAAGAATCACTTGTGCTGCACTTTGTATTTTGGGCTGCCATCCCGCCTTTGGCAACGACCGCTACCAGCAGCTGGCGCGCGCTGGTCTGGAACACGCCTATCAAATGCAGACGGAATCGGCCGCCCAGGTTTTCGATGACATCATCCGGCTCGATCCGGACAATCCCCAGGGCTACCTATTCCAGGCGGTGCACCTCTATTATCGCATGCAATTCGATGAAAAGCCGCAACAATTCGAAGCCGAATTCAAAAGCCATATGGCGATGGCCGTTAAGACCTCCCAGAGACAGATGGCCGTGAAAGAAAAAAAGTTGGACGCGATGTTTTATCTTGGCACCGCCTATCTATACCAAGCTACATTTCACGGTGGACAGAACAGCTGGCTGAAGGCCTACTACTACGGGCGGGAGGGCATCAACTACCTTGAGAAGATCGTTGAAATTGCGCCCACCTACTATGATGCTTACCTCGGCCTGGGGTTGTATCACTATCACGCGGATGTCATTCCGAAATCGGTGAAGATCCTGGCGTCGCTATTGGGCATCGATGGTGACAAGGAGCGTGGACTGCGCGAACTGCAAACGGCGGCTGAAAAAGGCGATTATTCAAAAGCGGAAGCCCTGTTCATTTTGGGGAATATTTTTCTGTACACCGAAAAGGACTATGAGAAATCATGGCAATACGCTCGGGAATTGATCCGTTTGCATCCTGGAAATCCCGGTTTTCAAATTCTTTTGGCGGAAAACCTGCAAAAGCGGGGGCAGAATGAGGAGGCTGTTAATGTCCTACAAAAATTGTTGGAGCAAAACCAGGCACTCCTGCCGTTCTTCCAGGTGAGTATTCATTATAATTTAGGAAATCTTTACGTCAATTGGGAGAGGCTGGAAGAAGCACTTCAGCAGTATCAGCAAGCGTTGGCCATTGCCTCGCGCTCCA
>DASWHH010000034.1:0-9413 GCA_036398295.1 bacterium | reverse complement strand
ATGATATTAGCGCGCGCAAGCTTGCCGAGGAAGAGCTCATCCGATCCCTGGGCTGGCAGCAGGCCATTTTTGAAGGTTCGCGAGACGCCATTTTCATCACCGATGCCAACGCCACCCTGGTCGATGTGAATCGCGCCGCCTGCATGTTGAGCGGCTACTCGAAGCGAGAGCTCTTGACCATGCGCATCCCGGACTTGCACGAGGACATCGATCTGGAGGCGTACCGGCAGTTTCACGATCGCATCATGGCGGGAGAGGAAATTATCAGCGAGGCGCAGATTCTCAAGAAGGATGGATCCAAGGTCGACGCCGAGTTCAACAACCGCCGGGTCGTCATCGCAGGTAGGCCTTACATGCATACCGTGGCGCGCGATGTGGCCGAGCGCAAACGCGCCGAATCGGAACTGCAAAAACTGACGCGGGCTGTTGAACAGAGCCCGGTGTGCGTTATGATCACGGATACCAAGGGTAATATTGAATATGTCAATCCTCGTTTTAGCCAGTTAACGGGTTACACCTCTGCAGAGGTGATTGGCCAGACTCCCCGCATATTGAAATCCGGTGCGCAAACCACTGATTTTTACAAGGGCCTGTGGAAGAATATCTCCGATGGCAATGAATGGCGAGGAGAATTCTGCAACAAGAAAAAGAACGGGGAGCTCTACTGGGAATTTGCTTCGATTTGCTCTATCCGCGACCAGCAGCGTAGGATTACCCACTTTCTGGCGGTTAAAGAAGACATCACCGAGCGTAAGCGTTTCGAAAGCGATCTAAAGAAGTCCGAAGAAAAATTCCGCACTCTGTTTGAGGTATCGCAGGATGCCGTACTCATAACTCTTCCGCATGGAAAAATTCTCGACATCAATCCTGCTGGCGTGAAGATGTTTGGCTATAGCAGCCGAGAAGATTTTCTGGCCATGGGCAATGCCGCTGCCTTATATGCGAAACCCGCCGAGCGCTCACCGGTGGTTGACCTCCTTACTACGCAAGGCTTTGTCAAAAATTATGAAGTGAAATTGCAGAAGAAAAATGGCGCGCCTCTGGACGTGAGTCTGTCATCATTTGCCGTTAGGGACGAGCATGGTCAGATCAGGTTCTTTTGTGGCAACCTGCACGATCTCACCCAAAGAAAAAAAATCGAGCACCAACTCCTGCAGGCGCAAAAAATGGAAACCATCGCCACCTTGGTGAGCGGCATCGCCCACGATTTCAACAATTTGCTGATCGCGATTCTCGGCAATATTGAATTCGCGCGGGCCGATGCCGATGCCAACGATCCCATTCAACATTATTTGCAGCGCGTGGAAGTTGCGGCAGCGAAGGCGCGCGACCTGATCAACAAGCTGATGAGTTTCAGTCGCCAGCAAGCCCTCGATCCTAAACCAATCAATTTGAACCGCACCATCGAAGACCTGTTGAGCATGTTGCAGTCAATGGTGGGCAGAGACATTGGGATCGAAACCCGGCTGGCTACACCATTGCCGGACATAGTGGCCGACCCTGTTCAATTCCAGCAGATTCTAATGAACCTGTGCGTCAACGCGCGCGATGCCATGCCTGCTGGGGGACGGATTTTGCTCACCACCAGCAGGGTCGATGCCGCCGAAACTAAGGGCTTGCTTCACGCTAATGGTTCTCGGCACTATGTGCTATTGACCATCAGCGATACCGGCGAGGGCATGGACAAAGAAATGCTACCCCGAATTTTTGAGCCCTTTTTTACCACTAAAGAAATTGGCCGGGGGACGGGCCTCGGACTATCGGTCGTCTATGGTATCGTCAAACAGCATAAAGGATACATCGAGGTAGAGAGCGAAAAGGACAAAGGTACGACGTTCAAAATTTATTTTCCGGCGTTCTTAGCCGCTGAAGATGATACCCAGAGAGATAGCGCCGAGAAAATGCCTGAAATCTCAAGTGATGATTTGAACATGGCATTAACAAAGGAGACCATTGATGGCAACGGTATTAGTAATTGATGATATGCAAGAAGCCAGGGAAATCGTACGTGAAATGCTGGAACGGGGCGGGCATGGAGTGATTGAGGCAGCCAATGGTAGGGAAGCCCAAAAGGTGATGAAGCATGCCTTCGCCGATGTCATCGTCACCGATATTTTGATGCCCGAAATGGAAGGGCTCGAAACGATTCGCTATTTTCGAAAAAGCTTTCCGGGTCTTCCCATCGTTGCCATGACCGGCTCCATCAATGGACCGTTTTTGGAAGTCGCCCAAAACTTTGGCGCTGTCAGCGGTTTGTACAAACCCTTCAAACAGGCCGAACTGCTGGACGCCGTGGAGAAGGCGTTGGGCAAAAACCCTAAATGAGGCCATCAAGAATACGCTTGAGTTTGCCAATCCCTGCGCCGATATAAGTGTACATAGAAATGTTGTCGCGTGCTGACGCTGGTGAACGCTGCTTGCGAGCGCTGAGACCGTTCACAACGTCAGTCTAAATTGGCTCAAAGACTTTTTTTTGAATACCGAGAAGTGCGGCTGAGTCTCAGCCGCGCACGCTTTAACCCCGGCCTCGACATCGGAAGTGAGGATCATGATAAGGAAGTCAAATCACACTGCTTCCAATTCCAAGCAGACACAGCAAGGATCACCTGGAAATCCGGTCGGAAAATGGCCTGTCATTCCGGCCTTGTGCCGGAATCCCCTGCTTCTGCGCGGGAACCCGGGAGATTCCTGCATACGCAGGAATGACATGCTAATCTTTTTGGATTTTCCGACCGGATTTCCAGGCGTCCGAATCTCAACTGCAACGCTAACAACCCGGCATTTTTCGGGTTCGATCCGCATTTCCGTTTTTATGATGACGATGATTCTTAAGAAGATCACTGTGAATCCGATTATCTTTTGTGAATGTAAATTTGGAATAAAGGATGAGCCGAAAAGACCGTAAAGTGCAATCTCGACTTATTAACAACCGCGATGTTGCGAAAGTTACCCGTGTGCTATTGATTGAAGACGACCCCGACGACGCGCGTCTGCTGCGGGAGTCTTTGTTGGAATCCGATCCCCGCGCCTACCGCATAACGCAGGTGCATTCGCTGTGGGAGGCCCTGCAACAAGCCACTGCTGGCGCATTTGACGTGGTGCTGCTTGACCTGATGCTGCCGGACAGCGGCGACGTTACCCTCGAAAAGATACTACGCCGGTTTCCTGAGCTGCCAATCATTATCTGGGCGGGCACGGGGGACGAAGCGCTGGCAGCGCAGGCCGTGAGCCAGGGCGCTCAGGATTACCTGCTCAAGGGCCAGGCCGACGGCCGCACCCTGAGCCGCGCCATCCTGTACGCCATCGAGCGCAAGCGCTTGCTTCTGGCGCTGGCTGAGAAAACGCAAAAATTCCAGGCCTGCGAATGCAATTTTCTTCAGCTAATTGAGAAAGATGTGGATGCTATTGTTATTGTTGACAACGATGGTGTGGTGCGGTATGCCAACCGCTCGGCCGAGGAGCTGTTCAGTATCGGCCGCCACGAAATGATCAACCAGACGTTTGCCTATCCCATTCTCGCCGGCCAAACCGCTGAAGTCGAGATCATCCGCCCGGACGATCGTCGGTCGCATGCCGAACTGCGCATCTCTGCGACCGACTGGGAGGGCCACCACGCTTTCCTCGCCCATTTTCGCGATGTGACGGTCTACAAAAATATGCAGGAAGAGTTGAACAAGGCGCGTGAGCTGGAGCGCTATCTGGCTTATTATGATAGAGTGACCAACCTGCCCAACCGCCAGCTTTTTTACGACCGGTTGCGCCACGCAATTTCCCAGGCAAAGCGCTACGGATTTAATGTGGCGGTGCTGTTCCTCGACCTGGACAACTTCAAATCTGTCAACGATTACCATGGCCATCATGTCGGCGATGAGTTGTTGCGGGCAACCGCGAAACGGCTGACCAGCCATATCCGCGAGAGCGACACCATCTCACGCTTGGGCGGCGATGAATTCACCATCGTGCTTGAGCATGTGAAACAGATAGAAGACATCGCCAAGGTCGCCAGGAAAATTCTGGACGAACTGGCCCGGCCGCATTACATTGAAGGAATCGAGCTTGCGATTACCGGCAGCATTGGCGTCAGCGTCTTCCCCAACGACGGCCCGGATGTTGACTCCCTGATTCGTTGCGCCGATTTTGCCATGTACCGCGCCAAAGGCAAGGGCAAGAACAATTTTGAATTTTTTAACACAACCGTGAACGCCGTCACCTCGTTTGAGCGCATCGAGCTCGAAAGCCAACTCCGTAGCGCTGTCGAACACGGCGAGATGCTGGTCTATTACCAGCCGCAGGTGGACATAAAAACCAACGAGTTTGTCGGCGTCGAAGCTCTGCTGCGGTGGCAGCACCCGCAGTTGGGCCTGATGATGCCATCCAAGTTTATCCCCCTGGCCGAAGAGACGGGCTTGATTGTCCCCATCGGTGAATGGACTCTACGGTCCGCGTGCGCACAGCTCAAAAGCTGGCAAGATGCGCAGGTGCCGTCGCCGAGCATCGCCGTCAACCTGTCAGCGCGACAATTTCGTGCTCAGAATTTGCGGGAGTCGGTTGCGCAGGCGCTGGCGGAAAGCGGTGTTGACCCCGGCGCGCTGGTCTTGGAAATTACCGAAACCGATGCCATGCAGAACGTCGACTCCACCATTGCCACTCTGCGCAGCCTGAAGGAGATGGGTGTACGAATTGCTATCGACGATTTTGGCACCGGCTACGCGTCGCTGAATTATCTCAAGCGCTTTCCCATCGATATTCTAAAGATCGATCGTTCTTTTGTGAATGGGCTGCACGACTTTCACGACGATTGGGCCATTACCTCCACCATCATTTCGCTGGCCCATCGCCTGAATCTGCAGGTGTTGGCGGAGGGAGTCGAGAACGCCGATCAGATCGCCTACTTGCGATCGCTGAAATGTGATATGATTCAGGGCTACTTTATCAGTCGTCCGCTGCCGGCCGATTACATTGCCAAAGTTTTGAAAAGCAACAACCTCTCGAGAATTATGCTGACGCCGACGACTCCCAAAGTTGAAGTGGTGACAGACGGTGCTGCAGAGGATTTTCTAAAACATGCTGTCGAGGCTTGTTGATTCGGCCCGGGCAGTTCATAGACAGTTACGAAGGCGACGAGGGCATCGAGGGCTAAGGCTTGATCCGATGGATTATTGGGTTAAGCGCAAAGCGCATAGAGCATAGCGCATAGCGTATAGCGCTTTTACGTGTGCACTTTGCCCCGAAGCGTCGTGGCTTTGCAATAATCCATCAATCCAAAGCTCCATTAATCCGTGTCGTAATCAAACTCCAAAACCTGTGAACAATTCAAGGTAGGCTGTCTTTGCTTGCTCACACCTGCGTTTCTGCCGTCACACCAGCACCACGCCCTCGTGTCGCAGCAGCCATTCTTTACGCCAGATACCGCCGCCAAAACCGATGAGGTCGCCGTTGCGGCCAATCACCCGATGACACGGGATGATGATGGGAATCGGGTTACGACCATTGGCCGCGCCAACCGCGCGCAGCGCCTTTCGGTCGCCTAAGGTTTCGGCAATCTTCAGATATGACGTGGTTTTGCCATAGGGGATATTCACGAGTTCATTCCATACCCGTTTTTGGAAGTCAGTGCCCTGCGGATTCAGCTTAAGCGAAAAACCCTGACGTCGGCGAGAAAAGTATTCGTCAAGTTGCTGGAAACACTCCGCAAAATCGCCCGGCGGTTTTTCCGTGGCGATGGCTTCGTCATCCCAAAAATCCAGCGCTGAGATGCCGTGGTCTGAAGTCGTGATTTTGAGATACCCGATCGGCGATTGGTAGTAGGCAATTTGTTGTTCGTTCATAACAGTGACCTGTATAAATAAATTGCGACGTAGGCCTGCCAGCCGTCCCAGCCGGCGGCTAATTCCCGAATTTCATCAAGAGTGGGTTTGCGCGTCCAATTGAGCTGGCGCTGCAGGGCGTTGTGCAGCCCAATGTCTTCGATGGGAAACGCTGAGCGAAAACCGAGACAGCGCATAAGCACATAACTTGCCGTCCACGGCCCGACGCCGCGAATGTTGAGCAGCGCTTCGCGGGCATAGTCGATGCTGCTCAATTCCAGCAGACGGTGCTTGGAAATATGGCGATCGCGCATCAACCGCCCGAGGTTGATGATGTACTCTACTTTTTGGCGATTGAATTGCATGTTCAGCAAATCCGCGGGCTGCAATTCTGCGATGGCTTCGGGGGTTGGAAAAAGCCAGTAAGGTTTGCCATCGAAAACAAAAGACTCGCCGAAATTTTCCACCAGGCGTTGTTTTAAAGTGTACGCAAACGCCACATTGATTTGCTGTCCGAGGATGGCCCAGCACAGCGCCTCAAATAGTTCGGGGATTTTGATCAAGCGCAGACCGTAGTAACGCGTGGTTAATGTTTTCAGCAGCGCGTCTTTTTTTGCGAGCCGATAGAAGGGCGCGAGATTTGAGTCTAAATCAAGCCACTCGCGAATATATTCATTGATGGCTTCGGCAATCGCGGGCCGAACCGGTTGATTCAAAAAACGGATCTGAATCGCATCGTTTGCGCCGGAGCCCACTTCAAACAAAACCGGTTGGTTGTCAATTTTTAGAAGCTTGCGAACGTAGGCTCCATCAACGACGTGCATTTTCTCTTTTTCGGAACGGGCGAGATACTTCAGGCATTCCCGAAAGGCAAACTCGCGAGGGACGGCACTCACAGCCTTCGATATTTTCGGGGCGTGGATGTGATTTGCAGCCTGGGTTTCATGCAACATGAACGAATGTATTAATTTCATCTTCTTAAGTCAATTTCATTCTTTGTTTGAAAAACTCCTCAAAGTTGCTATATTTCAGCCATTAAATTACCTTGATTCCGGGAACAATTTTGACCACTGAAATGAGCCTTACGCCGACAGCGGAACAACTGCAGGCGCTGACACCGATTGAGCGCTTCAATTTTAAGGTGACCAACCGTATCAACGACTCTCCGACTCTGCGCCGCCCCATGAGCCGTTTTCAAGCACGGTTTTACAAATGGTGGATTGAGTTGGGAACTTCGCACACCGTACTGGATCATGGCTTCGAGAATTTCAAAAAAATTGATCCCAGCCGGGGAGTGCTACTCGTTGTCAACCATCGGACATTTTATGATCAATTCGTGATTGCGGCGAGGTTATTCCGCCTCTATGGGCCGCACCACAATATTTACTTTCCCGTGCGATCGGAGTTTTTTTATGACAGCCCGTTGGGTCTGTTCGTAAACATTCCCTTCGCCATGGGTGCGATGTACCCGCCAATCGTCCGTGACGCCCGCCGCCGCCAGTGGAACCAGTACGCCACGGATTTGATGGCTGAGTTGCTGCGCGATCCGCGGAACATGATCGGTTTTCACCCGGAAGGCACCCGTAATCAAGGCCGCGATCCTTATGAATTGCTGCCCGCTAAACCCGGCTGCGGCGAATTGATTTATCGTAGCAATCCTAACGTGGTGCCGGTTTTTTTGCAGGGATTTACGTCGGTGTGGCAGATGTTTCGGCAGAATTTTGCCAGCTCCAATCAAACGAAACCCCTGGTGCACATGGTGATGGGCGAGCCGTTGAACTTCAACGATGACCTGAAGCTGGAAGCGAGCAAGAAAACCTACCTAAACATCTCCCGCAAAGTGATGGCCGTCATCGCTGACCTCAGCCGGCAGGAACGCGAGATTCGCTCGAAATACGAGAAATAGAAGTGGATACTGATTCAGACACAAAAACACAGATTTACTTATTAGTGATACCTCCGGACTAGTGTCATTCCCGCGTGCTTTTGGCGGGAATCCATTTTCACGACGATGGATGCCCGACAACAGTAGTCGGGCATGACACCTCCCCATGTACGCACGGACTTTTCAATTGCATTTTCTCCGCTGAAGTGGTATATTTTTCACGTTCTAACGCGATACACGATGCGCTCTGCTCTCTGCGCTTTGCGAGTTTGTGAATCTCCATTTTGAGTGATAGCATGAAGGAAGTCATCGAAGAAGCTGTGCGGTTGATGGAAAAGCGGGAGCCGTGTGTGTTGGCGACGGTCGTCCGTACCAAAGGCATGACGCCGCAAAAAGCCGGCGCTAAACTGCTCATCCGGCAGGACGGCAGCGGGCTCGGCACGCTCGGCGGCGGCTGCGTGGAAGGCGACATCTGGTTTTACGCCAAACAGATGCTGAAGGAAAAAAGTGGCCCGCAGTTTCGCGACTATTATTTGAATGAAGACATCGCCGCCAAAGATGGGCTGGTGTGCGGGGGCACGATGTATTTTTATGTCGAGCCGCTTTGGCCGGACAGTAAATATTTGTCGGTTGCCAACGAAATCGTCAAAGCGTATGCCGGCGGGACTCCAATATCGGTGGCAACGATAGTGTTTCATCCAACCGACAAAAACAAAATCGCCACGCGCCTCTTGATTCATGAGGATGGCTCGCTAAGCGGCTCGTTTGGCAACGTGAAATTAGAGCAACAAGTGGCGAAAGTCGGACGAAGCGTTGCAGCCTTTGGCAAGAATGAATCGATTATCGGAGAAGATGGGACCGAAATCTACGTGGAAGGATTCACTACGCCGCCAACGCTGGTGATCTTGGGCGGCGGACACGTTGGCCGCGCAGTATACAATCTGGCGGTCGCCCTCGGCTTCCGAATTTATGTCGCCGATGACCGTCCGGAATTTTCCAACAAAGAACGCTTTCCTATGGCCCAACAAACGGTGGTGGCAGATTTCGACAAAGCCATGGCGTCGCTGCCCATCAACTTCAATACCTTCATTCTCGTTGCTACCCGCGGCCATCGCTACGACGATCTGGCGACGTTGGCGGCGGTGAACACGCCAGCCCGTTACGTGGGGCTGCTGGGCAGCAAACGCAAGAACCTGATGATCTTCCGCGATTTGCTCAAACAGGGCGTACCGTTGGCACGGATTCGCGAGATTAACGCGCCGGTGGGATTGAATATCGGGGCACTGACTCCGGAGGAACTGGCGGTGAGCATCATGGGTGAGATCATCCTGCAGATTCGCGGCGGGGACGGCCGGCCCATGAAAATGGCAAACGAGAATCTGCTCGAGGTGATTGCGAGGATGCCGGAGCCGAAGGGGGTCTTGCCGTTCTAATCTTTTGGAGTGTTGGAGTAGTGGATTAATGGATTAATGGATCCTTGACAAATGGAAAGTCGCAAATTTTATCTAATCCTGTTAGTTATTGCCTCATCGGTTGGGTGCGATCAAATTACGAAAGACATCGCCAAAGATAATCTTAAATACGCTCCACCCATCAGTTATTTCGGCAACACCTTTCGATTGCAGTACGCCGAGAACAGCGGGGCGTTTTTGAGTTTAGGCTCCGGACTCTCGGAGAGTCTTCGCACCTATTTGTTCACATTCGTCAGCGGCGGGTTGCTG
>DASWHH010000033.1:0-1530 GCA_036398295.1 bacterium | reverse complement strand
GCGGTGATGCCGTAGCCTAATCCGAACCACGATCCAGGATTAACCTCGGAGAAAAGAAAATTCAGCAGGTAAGTGAGTTTGCAGAGACCCGCAGCGATCACAAATCCCCAAAACCATCGCGGGGATTGCACCCGTTTATTTATACTCTGGATGATCGGCTGTAACATTTGAATTCGTGGTAATTCGTTAAAATTCGTGGTTCCTCTTAGGTGTTTAGTAGCGCCTGGAACTCTTGCAAACTACCGACTCGTACCGCGCAGCCATTGGGACAACTTCGTACACACGCCGGGCCGGTCGCGGAGGTGTAGCACAAATCGCACTTGCTGGCGAGCATCTTTTCTTTGCCGCGCAACCGTTCGGGCATCATGTTGTCCGGCCAGATGTCACCGGTCTCGTGCATCTGAATTGCATCGTAGGGGCAGTTTTTGGCGCACGCCTGACAGCCGATGCAAATGTGATCCTCGATCGCAACCACCGCACCCACGTTGGTGCGATGAATGGCGCCGGTCGGACAACCGACTAGGCAAAGGGGATCACGGCAATGGTAACATGCCTTGGTGATGAGCAGGTTCTGATATTTGTCGCCCTCCCGAACGAATCGGGGACGGTCATCGTGGGTGGAGGCGCAGCCGCGCACGCAATCGTCGCAGCGGGTACAAGTGTTGAGGTCGATGACCAAAATGCTGTTGCCCTGCACCAGTCCGTTCACCAGCGCGGTTTCGATAAACTCCGATTGCGAGATATTGCGCCGGCTGTAGCCAGACTCTTTGATGCGCGCCACGGCGGATTGCCATAATAATTTTTCAATGTGCGGATAGGTCTTGATGATGCCGCGAATATCGTCATACGGGATCTTCACCAACTCGGCGTGGGCAAGGGAAGCAGCCGTGACTTGCCATTGGTTGAGACCCTCCAGCAGCATTTCCACTTCGCCGAGGGTCATGCCTTTGGAGAGATACGAAACCACCAACTGACCATCGCCAACATGTTGGGAGAGCTTCACAAAACCTGAGCGCACCACGTAGATCGCATCGGCAGCTTCCCCTTCGTCGACGATGACCTCTCCGGCATCACAGGAAACCAGAGCGACTTTTGGAAGCAACGCCTCGATAAACCGGCTATCGCATTTTTCAAAAAGCGGCGTTTGTTTGAGATGCTGGACAAGATATTTTTCTTTGTAAATTTTGTCAATGCGATTTTTCAGATCTTTGGATTTGTTTTTCATCTTGCGGAGACTGGCGACTTTGATCTGCAGCAGGTCACAGTCGCTTGCTGCCTGCGCGGTCACGGATTGCGGCCATCCGCTCAAGGCGCCGATCTCGCCAAAAAACTCATCCGGCCCGAGCGTCATTCTGGTTCCAAATTGCAGATTGAAGTCCATCACCGAGAGATAAACGATGTCTTTTTTCTCGCGCAGCTGCCTGCCAATCTGCGTCTGTAAAACAGATTCATGGTGGGGTCCCTTAGGGCTTTCGCTCGTTCCTTCATAGAGCCGTGTGCGATAAGGGTCAAAAATGGGCCTGCTGAGGT
>DASWHH010000032.1:0-3100 GCA_036398295.1 bacterium | reverse complement strand
TAGAGCACCGCCATCCGCACCGCCACACCGTTGGTAACCTGATCGAGAATTAACGAATACTCGCTGTCGGCAACCTCGCTTGCAATCTCAACGCCGCGATTGATGGGCCCGGGATGTAAAATCGTGATTTCCTTTTTCGATCGCTGCAAGCGCTCGCGGGTGATGCCGTACAACTGGTGATATTCACGAAGCGAAGGAAAGAGTCCCTTGTGCTGGCGCTCCAGCTGAATACGCAGAACATTCACAACATCGGCCCATTCGAGGGCCGGATCCAAATTATAGAATATCTCCGTTTGCCACTGTTCCGCCCCAATTGGGATCAAGGTTGGCGGACCACACAACGCCACCTCCGCCCCCATGCTTTGCAGACCGTAAATGTTTGAACGTGCCACTCGGCTGTGGGCCACATCACCGATAATCGCGACCTTCAGCCCCTCCAGTCGCGTGAATTTTTCGCGCAGGGTCATGATGTCCAGCAGGCCCTGCGTGGGATGTTCGTGTTGGCCATCCCCGGCGTTGATGATCGACGCGTTCACACATTGCGTCAAAAAGTGTGGCGCGCCCGCAGCGCTGTGGCGTATCACTACCATGTCGATGTTCATGGCTGCGATATTACGCGCTGTATCGCGAAGCGTCTCTCCTTTTAGTACCGAAGAGCTGGCAGCTGTAAAATTAACGGAATCGGCAGAAAGTCTTTTTTCCGCCAACTCAAAAGAAATTCTTGTCCGGGTGGAAGCTTCAAAAAACAGGTTCACGACAGTTTTCCCGCGCAGGGTGGGAACTTTGGGGATCGGGCGTTTCAGGACTTCTTTGAAAGATTCAGCCGTGTCTAAAATAAAAGTGATTTCGTCGCGTGTCAATCCCTTTAACTCTAACAGATGTTTGCGGTTAAATTCCAACTAGTTTTCCTTTGATGGTTTAACCAGAAATACTCCATCCCGGCCATCGATCTCCTTGAGATTGACGCGCACCTCATCATCCGGAGCAGTGGCGATAGTTTCACCGACATAATCAGCGCAAATGGGCAGTTCCCGGTGCCCGCGGTCTACCAACACCGCCAGTTGAATTTTCGCTGGACGGCCGAAATCGATAACTGCATCCAGAGCCGCCCGCACTGTGCGGCCGGTAAATAGAACATCATCAACCAGGACTACCACTTTCCCATGAATTTCAAAACCAATTTCCGTAGGCTGCACGATCGGTTGCTTGATTTTCTTGAAGACATCATCACGATACATCGTGACGTCGAGAATGCCGAGTGGCAATTCGCTGCCTTCAATTACCTTGATTTTTTCGATGATGCGTTTTGCAATCGGCACGCCGCGCGTCCGTATGCCCAGAACAACCAGGTTTTCCGCACCGCGATTTCGTTCGACAATTTCGTGCGCCAGGCGCGCAATGGTGCGGTTGAGGCTTCCGGCATCAATTATTTTTGAGGCAACGGTCTCGGACATGTAGGAGCCTAAAAAAAAGCCTTCCGCGATTGAGCAAGAAGGCGAAACAACTCAAAAGAAATTTTTAATGCCCATAATTTGATTGGAAATTTTCGGCTGCAATAATACAAAAATTCTGGGTAATAGTCAAGCAAAATAACGGCAGGTCAAAAGCACGCACAAGGGGTAAAGACGAGAGGATTTTAAAACAACCCAGAAAGGCCGGGAGATAGGAAATACGAAACTAATCAGGGAGGGAGGTTAGTTCAGAATATAGTTCTCAGGATTTTCCGGATAGCCGTTGCGCCAAACTTCGTAGTGAAGGTGGGGCCCTGTGGCACGGCCGGTATCGCCGGAAAGACCGATGGCATCCCAGCGATCAACTTTTTGGCCGCGCGCAACGTTGACCGCGGCCAGGTGTCCATAAAGAGTCTTGTACCCGTTGCCGTGATTAATTATAACCACCCGACCATAACCCGCGTTCAAGCGGTATTTGACACGAGTAAACTCAACCACTCCAGCAGCGGCGGCAAATACCTGGGTACCAAAACTGGCGGATAGATCAATGCCACGGTGATGCTTAACTCGCTCGATAAAAGGATCCTTGCGATTGCCAAACTTATCAGTGATTCGACCGCCGGCAATGGGGCGTATCGAGGGGATATGCTTGATAGCCATCTGCGTTTGGATGTATTTGTCTTCGATCAAAGTCTGAATACTCATGGCCTGGTGGATTCTGCTCTCCAGGTCATCGAGGTGATTGGCGACACCCGCGGTCGGACCGCTTTTGTAAATCGGCAACGACGCGATCACGTCGTTGTCGACCAGGTACAGGTTCTGACTGTCGGCGGAGGTGTTGGTCAGGCCGGCCAGCACTTCGAGGTCCTCCGAGTCATCTTCTAAAACCATGAGCTTGGTGTTCAGCGTTTGCATGCCACTTTCGAGCTTATCCACCTGTTCCTTGAGTGAAACGTTGCTCTTTGCAAGCGTTATACCCGTATTATTTTGAAACAGTCTGTCACAGATTGTTACAGAGCCGACAAAGACCCCCCCAAAAAGAGACATCGCCAGCAATGATATAAAAGTCAATCGCTGAAGATTGAATTCGAATTGGCGGATTTCCGACTCGGACGGCGAAAAGAATATCAAACGAATTTTGTCGTGTTTTCCTGGTTTCCTTAATTGCATAATAACCGGACGTTTAAGTTCAGACCTGGAATAACTCTCCGATAGATTTATAAACTCTAGCGACTGGCCAAACTATTTCGAGACTTGTAAAGATAATGATCAAAAACCGAGAAGGACAGTTTTTTCAAGAAAGTAATTTTGCAAAAATTATGCCCGCGCTTTTTTCGCCAGGTTTCAACACCCTCTCCCTTGCCCGAACGAGCCGCCCGCCTGCCTTAGGCCTCTGGCCTGCCTGTGCAGAGAGGCGGGCAGGCAACCAAACCAGGAATTGAACAGGCCGGAAAATTCCAACCTTCAAATAACAAACTCCAATAATTTCTCAAGCTACAAAATCCCAACAACCAAATAAAAGCGTTGCCCGGATTTCGACTTCGGAAATTGAATATTGGATGTTTGTGGTTTGATTTTTGTTTATGGAAATTTCTTAAGTTCTGTTAGAATTTGAATGTCCTCATCCTATCATGGCTTGCCCGTCTGGC
>DASWHH010000031.1:0-5907 GCA_036398295.1 bacterium | reverse complement strand
CGGAGCGCGAGTGGAGATTAAGTATGTTAACAACGAGCGCAAAGAGGGCGGTATTGCAGAGTGGATCAAAGTTGAGGTCAAGAGCAACCCGTGACGAGTGGCGACAGGAAAGCTGCAACCCAACACCGATTATTATTGGCGGGTGGATGAGAATGCTCAAGACGGCCTGGCCGAGGGAAGGCATCGCGGTTCAGAACAGAATAGATTTGGCAAATCGCCCGCGCGCGTTAACTTCGAAATTCGATATTTCCTTGATCGACATTCGAAATTCAAATTCATCAATCCACTCTTCAAGGATACGCTCACACAGGATTTGGCGCCTTGTGCTACGTTTGTCGGGAAATCCCACAAACGATCAAATTCAACATCCAAGCTCAACCCGCGCAAATTCTAATTTCCAATTCTAAGAATTTCATCTCATCCTTTTACCACATCTAAGAATAACCCCTTCCCCACTCAAAAACCCACCAAAGCGTCGCCTCATCTTAATTCATTTATTTTTATAAGCCTACGACTTCTACCCATTGAGCTTCATCTGCATTTTTGGTGGCATGGTTTTTGGCATTCGAATTACCAAAATGGATGAAATGGATTTTGGATTGATGGATCAATGAAAAACAATGGCATTAATCCAGTTGCCCAAATGATATAACCGGAGAAAAAAATGCCCCGCCCACCCTATCCCGAAGTCCCCATCGAAAAATTGCGCTGGCGCTGCGACCCGGAGGCGCTGGGTTTCAAAACCACCGATGACCTCACCGGCTGCGACGACATCATCGGGCAGGAGCGCGCCCTGCGGGCGATTAAACTTGGTCTGGATGTCAAAAGCCCCGGCTACAACATTTTCGTGGCGGGACTTACCGGCACCGGCAAAAGCACCACCATCAAACACCTGCTCGAGCGTATCGACACCAAAGGCCTGCCTGCGCAGGCAGGCAAGATACCGGACGATATCTGCTACGTGCATAATTTCGATCAACCGGACGTACCGAAAGTTTTGCGCCTGCCAGCCGGCAAAGGTCGGGCGCTGGCGGAGGACATGGATGACCTGGTGGACTATCTCCGCAAAAACATTCCGCAAATTTTTGAAAGCGAGGAATTCAAAAAGCGCCGCAAACAGGTCTTGATAAACCTGGAAACCCGCTCCAAAGACATTTTGAAAAATCTTGAAGAGACGATCACCGGCGAGGGTTTTGCGGTGGTGCAGGTGCAGCTCGGTCCTATCGCGCGGCCGGAAATTTTTCCGCTCGTGAAAGAGAAAGTGATGCCCTGGGATCAACTCGAGCGCCTGGTTAAGCAGGGCGAGTTCGACAAAAAAGAATTCGAGAAGCTCAAAGACAAACATGAAAAGCTCACCGATGCCCTCGAGAACGCCATCCGCGAAAGTCGCAAAATTGAAAAGAGCGTGCAGGACGCCATGGAGAAGCTCAAACATCAAACCTGCATGCCCGTCATCAGTGGTTTGATCGCGGACCTGAAAGAAAAATACCCGGCGCCGGACGCGCAGGAATATTTTCAAAATGTCGAGCCGGCAATCCTGGAAGGTCTCGAACGATTTCGCGACGGCGAGGAAACCAAAACTCAGCCGGTTCTGATGGAAGCCGGCCCGCAGCCAAAGGATGAACTGATTGAATTCGGGCTCAACGTGGTGGTGGACAATTCCAATCTCGAGCGCGTTCCGGTGATCATCGAAACCGCGCCCAATTACAAAAACCTGTTCGGCACCATCGAGCGGGTGGTGGATCGCAGCGGCGTGTGGCACACCGATTTTCGCAAAATCAAAGCCGGTGCGCTGCTGCAAGCCAGCGGCGGCTACCTCGTACTCAATCTGGTCGACACCCTCACCGAACCCGGCGTGTGGACGGCGCTCAAACGCGCTCTGAAAAATCGCAAGCTCGATATCCAGGCCTACGACCCGATGAATTTTTATTCGACGTTCGCGCTCAAACCGGAAGCCGTCGAGGTGGACGTCAAGGTGGTGATGATCGGCGACGCTTACGTTTACCAGCTGCTTTACTTGTATGATGAAGACTTTAAAAAGATCTTCAAAGTGAAAGCGGACTTCGACACCGTGATGAACAAAGACGCCGAGGCCATCCGCGACTATGCCGCCTTCGTGAAAAAAATCTGCGATGACGAAAAGCTGCTGCCGGTGACCAGCGCCGGGGTCGCCGAGATTATCGAGTACGGCGTACGGCTCGCCGGGCGGCAGACCAAAATCTCGACGCGCTTCAGTGACATCGCCGATTTGCTGCGTGAAACGCAGTATTGGGCTGGCGAGGATGAAAGCAAAGTCATCGACGGCAAGCACATTCAAAAAGCCATCGACGAAAAGATTTATCGCTCGCAAATGTACGAAGACAAAATTCAGGAGATGATTGAAGCGGGCGTGCTGATGATCGACATTTCGGGCAAAAAAGTGGGACAGGTGAACGGCCTCTCGGTGTACGATATGGGCGAATACAGCTTCGGCCGGCCCACCAAAATCACCGCCGAGGTGAGCATGGGCCGCGCCGGCATCATCAATGTCGAGCGGGAAGCCGACCTGAGCGGCAAGACCCACAACAAGGGCGTGCTGATCATCGGCGGCTATTTCCGCGGCAAGTACGCCCAGGACAAACCGCTGACCATGAGCGCCAGCCTCGCCTTCGAACAATCCTATTCCGGCGTCGATGGCGATAGCGCGTCGTCCACGGAGATTTACGCGATTCTCTCCGAGCTTTCCGGACTGCCCCTTCGACAGGACATCGCCGTCACCGGCTCAGTCAATCAAAAAGGTGAAATCCAACCCATTGGTGGGGTCAATCAAAAAATCGAGGGTTTCTTTGAAGTTTGCAAAGCGAAAGGATTGACCGGCGAGCAGGGCGTGATCATCCCTCGTCAAAACGTGGATGATCTGATGTTGAAAACGGAAGTGGTCGAAGCGGTGGCCGCCGGCAAATTTCACATTTACCCGGTCAAAGCGGTCGACGAGGGCATCGAGATTCTCACCGGCGTCGCAGCCGGACAAAAACGTGAAGACGGCACCTATCCTGAAGACACTGTCAACTTTCTGGTGGATTTGCGACTCAAAGAATTAGCACATGGCATGAAGGAGTTTTACAATGGAAACCAGAAGTGACCAGAAGCCTCTGCCCAGCTTGCTGTGCCCATTTATGGAGCGGGAGTGCCCAAACGGCGACGACACCGCGCTATTCTGCAGACGCGCCCTGAACTCCGACGAAGACGATCCGGAATTCGCCAATCTGTGGTTCACCTGCGATGTGGCGCTGCGGATGTTCTCGCAAGGCGCAAAGCGCAGAGAGCAGAGTGCATAGCGCCGAGCAAAAGGTTCTGACTTGCTTTCGCCATGCGCTATGCTCTATGCGCTCTGCAATCGTAATAAGCAAATATTATATTGTTATTGAAACGAACAATTTGATCGGAGGGTGACACCTCATGACTAACTTATCGATTTTGGAGCAGACACGACGTGACCATGAGATTCTCAATCAGGAAATGGGCAAGCTCAAAATCATCATCTGGCAGGAAATAGCGGACAGAGATTTTGCTGACTGGCGATTGGATTGCATGTGGCAGTTACGGGATTTCCGCAATTGCTTGCTCAAGCACTTCGATCTCGAGGAAGAGGGCGGTTTCATGGTCGACCTGCTGCGCGTGGCCGCTCATGAGGAACACAAGATCAACGAGCTGAAAAATGAACACGATAAGATGATCGCCTTACTGGACGAAATTCTCAACAGCTTTAAAGAGCTGCAAGCCAAAGACTCGGCGCGGTTAGAAAAAAGTCGAACCAGCGTCAACGAGCTGATTCAGATGCTGCGCAAGCATGAAAACGAAGAGCATAACCTGCTGCAGCGGACTTATTATCGGGAGTATGGGGGGCCGGCGTGATTTCGAAAAAGCCTATAACCGCAAAGACGCAGAGTCGCAAAAGTCTGATTCCAAAACAATCGTGGACTCCCTTGCGTCTTAGCGCCTTCGCGGTTCATTATTTTTTTTCAAAGGAGTCGAATAAATGAATTCCAAAAGCAATCGCAAGAAAACCAAAGAACAATATCGCATGCGCACCCACCTCATCCACGGCAACTTTGAAAGCAAGAAGTGGGACTACAATCACCATATCAATCCGCCGATGTCCGCCTCGGCGATGTACCGCCTGACTTCGGCGCAGCGCGGGGCACAGGGATTTTTCGAATACGCCAGCGAAACCGGCGATGATAACAAACACAACCCCATATATATCTACGATCGCCTCGACGAACCCAGCCGCGGCATGTTGGAAGAGAACCTCGCTTACGCCGAGGGCGGCGAAATGTGCGTCACCTTTGCCACCGGCATGGCGGCCATTAGCGCGGCCGTCGGCATCCTGTGCGAACAGGGACACGAGATCGTCGCTCATGAAGTCACTTACGGCTGCACCTACAGTCTGTTCACGAACTGGCTGCCGCGCTTTGGAGTCAACGCCGTGTGGACGGATATGAACAACGAAGAAAGAGTGCGCCGCGCCATCACCCACAAAACCCGCGTCCTCTATTTCGAAACGCCCATCAATCCCACCCTGACGTTGATTGACATTGCTGCGGTACGCCGTATCGCAGACGAAATCAATGTCGACCGGCCACCGGAGCGCCACATCAAAATCGTGGTGGATAACACCTTCGCTTCAGCGTATTGTCAGCGGCCCATCGAGTTGGGAGCGGATTTTTCCGTACAGAGTCTCACCAAGGGCATCAGCGGCTTTGGCACGGACATGGGCGGCTCAGTAGTCGGCCCGATGAAATATCACGGACGGCTGCTGATGTACCGCAAAGATTTTGGCGGGGTATTGAATCCGAAGAGCGCGTGGACATTTTTGGTGTATGGGCTCCCCTCCCTGGCCACGCGCTTTTCTAATCAGATCAAAACCGCTCACAAAGTCGCGAAGTTTTTGCGCGAGCATCCGAAAGTCTCAAAAGTCGTTTACCCCGGTTTGGAAGACCACCCGCAGTACGACTTGGCCAAACGGCAGATGACCAACAACGACGGCAAGTTTGCCCCTGGCAGCATGATTTACTTCCTGCTGAAAGACGCCGAAGTCAATGGCAAACAAAGTCCGAAAGTGGAAAATTTCATCGATTATCTTGCCGACCACGCCTACTGCATCACCCTGGCGGTGAGTCTCGGTTACGTGAAAACGTTGGTGGAAAACGCCTACTCCATGACCCATGCCGCTTTGCCGGAGGTGGAAAAGCGTCGCATGGGCATGGAACCGGGCGGCATCCGGCTGTCTATTGGCCTTGAGGACTGGCAGGACATCATCGAAGATTTGCGGGACGCCCTCGAGCAGGTGTAGCCGACATTCAAAGCCACGGGGATGAGGATGTGGAGTCATGGAGTATTGGAGTGATGGATCGATGGAATGCAGGGTAGCCGAAGGCTTCAGCCTGCGCAGAACCAGAACTTGCAGCGAGCCATAGCACCGATTCCATCGCTTAAAGCGATGGAATCGGTAACTCAACATTCATATTGCAATCCCGGCGGACTCAATTTCAACACCGCCACCGCCATCATCTATTTTTAAAATTGCTGCTCCCGTGGGGACGATTCATGAATCGCCCCCACGGTATTCCAAACCAGTGTATGCGAACGATTGAAATTCCCATTGCATTTGACAGCGGCGGTTATTAAAATAGCCCATCAAATGCAACGGGTTTGGTTTGGCGCAGAATCCCTGTTCTCCCCCGCTGAAACCTGCCCATTATCAAACTAACTTCATTGGAGGTTGCCATGCGTCGCAGTAATGTGTGGGTTTGTGGCGTCGTTTCAATCGCGGCTATTTTGATGCTCGGCATAGGAAGCACAAACGCTCAGCAGCAGCCCGTCAAAAGAACGGTGGGACTGGCGGCATCGCTGCAGGGCGGACAG
>DASWHH010000030.1:0-5298 GCA_036398295.1 bacterium | reverse complement strand
TTTTTTGCGAATGATTTTTTCATCCTGCACCGAGCTATTCACCAGCGGATAGTCCCGTAGCGACAGGGCACAGGCCTGGACGATCAACGGCATGTAAGTTAGTTTAAAACCTTCACGTTTTTGGAACGCATCTTTGTGTTTTTCCCGGTAGCGCACCAGATTGGTCATGTCCGCTTCACTGACTGCAAAAACGTGGGGCGAGGTTTGCACGCTATTCACCATGTGCGCCGCGATGGATTTGCGCATGTGGTCCATCGGGATGATTTCGACGCGGTCATCCGAAAACTCCGGCTGGGCGGGGGGCACATAAGCGGGAGCAGCTTTAGCTTTCGATGGCATGGGGGCCTTGCGCTGCTCCAGATAAGCCAGAATATCATTTTTGGTGACGCGACCGCTCAAACCCGTGCCTTCGATTTGCTCTAATTCACGAACAGACAGGCCTTCGCTCTTGGCGATGCTCCGCACCAGCGGCGAGTAGAACTTTTTGCCGTTGCCGTCGGTTCTCGTCATGGCAGGGATGTGCTCCCGCGTAATCTCTGCCGGCTTAACAGGCGGCTTCACCTCAGGGACGGGTTCTTTTCTCGGCAAGCCTTGAGGTACGGGAGCAGGCTTGGCAGCAGCGGGCTCGGGTTTCTTCTCGGGCACATTGGCTGGCGGCGCCATTTCCTTCGCAGGCTGCGTGGCAGCTTCGGTCTCGATAGTGGCAATCGCAGAGCCGACTTTAACCGTCTGCCCCTCGGTCGCCAGCAGTTTGGTGAGAACGCCCGCTTGCGGCGACGGAATTTCCGAATCCACTTTGTCGGTGCTGATTTCGAGGATGATTTCGTCCTTTTCGACTTTGTCGCCTTCCTTTTTTAGCCACTTGATGATCGTGCCTTCGGCGATGCTTTCCCCCATCTGGGGCATCACCATATCCACTTTTGCCATTTACGCTCTCCCGTGTTAGTTATTGCTCCTGCGTTTCAATTTTGGAATCGCTTCGATTATTTCTTTAACTTTCGACGAATCCGATTTTGCGAGCTGAATCCGCTCAACGCAACTTTCAACTTCGCGAATAATGTCAGACACTTGTATATCTTTGTAGATCGATGGATAACTCGACAATTTTTCTACGCCTTTGGTCAACTGACTCTCGGCGCCCTTCAAATTGTTCATAACTAGGTGATAAAAGCCCGTGGAGAGCTGCACCAGGCCCTGATAAAATCGCTTGGCCTCGTCCCGGTCATCCATCCACAATTCTTCAAACGTGTCGTGCGCCTCGAAAAAATAGCCATTGTCGAAATAATCGATGGCTTTCAGGTATAACTCTTCGACGTTATGCACCAGCAATTATAAAAAACTCTCAACAAAAATTCAAGGGTAAGTTTAAGCTACGCTAACTTCAGGGTTACGCCAACGCCGTCGCGGAGTGGGATCAGCGTGGTAAGCAACTGGGGATGGCTGTAAATCATGCGGGAGTATTCCAAAACGCCTCTTGTGTCCGCATCAGGATTGGGTTGCGCCACGCGCCCGTGCCAGAGCAGGTTGTCAGTGATGAGCACACCACCCGCGCGCAATCGTGGCAGGATCAAATCCAACGATTTGGGATAATCCACTTTGTTGATGTCATTTAAGATGACGTCAAACGGCCGGTCAAACTCTTCGATGATGTCGAGTGCATTGCCTTGCAGCAACTCTACTTTGTCGGCTAAGCCGCCGCGCCTAAAATAGTCACGCGCGAGTTTGATGTTATCACTGGATTTTTCGGTACAAATAATTTTGCCAGCGGCGGGTAGAGCCAGCCCCATCCAGTAAGCCGAGTAACCAAAACCCGATCCCATCTCAAAAACGCTCGCAGCGTTGGTTAATTTCACCAGTTGAAAGCACAGCCGTCCCACCAGTGGTCCAACAATGGGAAACTTGCGTTCTTCCGCTAACTTTTCCATTTCGACCAGAATCGGATCGCGAACCGGCAACAACTCATCCAGGTAACGCGTGATTTCTGAACTAATAATCTCCATCGATCCTCATTTATCCGTGGCTGTTTCCACCGTCCCATACTCCAGCGCTCCATTACTCCGCCCTACGCGGCCGTCAACTGTCGGCAATCACAAAAACCTGGCGCCAGCAGCTGAACATCGAACTCTCAGATCAGTTTGGGCTCCCACCCAGGTTCGTATTCGCGGTTCCACAACTTCGTGGCTTCGGGATCGTTCAGGATGTGGCCGCTGGCATCGAGGTTCAAGACCCGCCCGACTTTCCACGCGATGTTTGACAACTGCAGAATCGCCACACTGGTGTTGCATTCCTCAATGGGCGAATGTAATTGCTCGCCGCTGGTGATGGCGTTGAGGAGATTCTGGAAATGTGCGACGGTCATCGGACCATCACCGACAATGTCCATGCTGGCGTCCTTTTGTGGCTTCGCGAACGCGAAGACTTTCTCGTCTGACAAATTGTAAATCTCATAGCCGTCGCGATCAATCAACACGGTGCCGTCGGTGCCATGAATCGTCGCGCCGCGCCCCCTGCCAAAGTACTTGCTGCCCTGGCAGCTCTTTCCCTCCCACGTGATCAATTTGTCGTCGTACTCATAACTGGTCACCAGCGTGTCGTAAAACTCCCAATCATCTTTGAAATGATAGCGCCCGCCCGATGCCGTGATGCGCTTCGGGAAGTCGACACCCAGCGCCCAGCGACAGAGATCAACCTCGTGGGTCCCATTGTTCAAAGTTTCGCCCGTGCCCCAGTGCCAGAACCAGTGCCAATTGTAAGGATGAACATTGTCTTTGTAAGGCCGTCGTGGCGCTGGACCCTGCCAGAGATCCCAATCGAGATAGTCGGGGACGGGAACTCCTTTGCCAACACCAATCGCTTTTCGCTCATTGCTGTACCAGCCTTTTCCGAAATACGGTTTGCCAATCGCGCCATCGCGGATTTTCTGCATCGCCTCGATGGTGTGCGCGGAAGAACGCTGCTGGTTGCCGAGCTGCACCAATTGTCCGTATTTCTTCTGGGCCGCCACCAGCATTTCCCCCTCGGCCGGATTGTGGCTGGACGGCTTTTCCACATAAACATGCTTACCCGCCTGCAGCGCCATGATCGCCATCGGCGTTTGCCAGTGTTCGGGCGTGGCAATGGTGACGGCGTCGATGTCTTTCGATTCGAGCAGCTTGCGGACGTCCTTTTCCCACGCCGGTTTCTGGGAAAATTTCTCGACCACTTTTGGCGAAAACACCTCCAGCTCGCGGCGGTCGACATCGCAGATGTGCGTCACCAGGGTATTTTTACAGGCCGCGATCGATGAGAGATGGGCGTTGCCGCGACCATGCAATCCAATTACGGCAAAGTTTACGCGGTCATTGGCGCCCAAAATTCGACCGTAACTTTTTGATGAAAACGCCGCCGCGCCCAAAGCCAATCCTGCCGAGGTGACGAACGTGGTTTTCAGAAATTCCCGTCGCGAAAATTCTTTAGCCATAATCTGACCCCGAGTTTTGTGTTAAAGACAAACCTTAGAAACAAAACAATCTCTGATAGAGAAGAAAGGCGTGTTGGTCTGTCATGCCCGAACGCTTTTATAGGGCATCCATTTTTGCAGCACGTGGATTCCTGCTAAAATCGCCAGGCTGTTGCAAATAAAAAGATTGGACACAGATTGGCGGAGATGAACGCAGATTTTTCAATAAAAAATACCTAAGACTGGTATGATTTAAGAATTAATCTGCGAAAATCTGCGCAATCCGCGTCCCAAAAATCATTTCTGCAATAGCCTGTAAAATCGCGCGGGAATGACATGTTTATTTGCCGGCAAATCTTTCACCAATTCACTTAAGTTCTTTGATTTTGACATTCTTAAAATGAACCTCGTCCCCGTGATCTTGCAGTAAAATGTGGCCTTCCTCCAACTCCCCGAAATTTGGCCACTCGATATATTTACTGCGCGCCACCAGCGCCCGCCAAACCGGCGTGCCGCGCTCGTATTCCACCTGTTTGATGCCGTTGAGATAGTGTTCCACTTGCCGGCCATTCACAATAATCTTCGCGCGATTCCAGTCGTACTTGTTAACACGCTTAGCCGTATTTTCGTTCGGTGCATAAAACTGGGCCGATGCTGGAATCAAGTCGTACAACGAGGCCAGCGTGCGATTGCCCGCTGCCCCCAATTTTGCATCAGGATGAATGTCATCGTCGAGGATTTGATACTCGCAGCCAATGGCCGAGCCCGCGCCTTTGTTCAGTTCTGTATCCACAAAATATTTGATGCCACTGTTCGCGCCTTCGGTGAATTTGAAATCCACCTCCATCTCGAAATTGCGGTACTTCTTCGTGGTGACTATGTCCCCACCCTGCTGCGATTCTCCTCCCGATCCTTTCACCACGGACAAAATCCCATTCTCAATTTTCCAGCCACTTTCCGGAAAACGATCGAGTCGCGCGCCGCGCCAGCCTTCCGTGGTTTTGCCGTCCCATAGTAGCTGCCAGCCTTCGGCGACCTCCCGTTCCGTGAGCTGATTCAGCAAATAGCTGTTTTGGGGGATATTCAAAGGCGGTGATTTTTCGATATCGAGATTTTGAGTTTTGATGCGAATGTTTCGAAACTGCACCGTCTTCCCCACTTTCGAAGAATCGTCCCCGACGCTGTGAACCTGCAACGCGATGAAGCCGCTGGCCTGCCCGCCTGTCTGCACAGGCAGGCCAGAGGCCTTCCGCCGAAGCGGATCCGCCAAGCGGACAGGCAGGCGGGCATCGATGTCGTCGATGATGTCGGCAGCGGGCACGCCATTTAGCCACACGCGAATGTTATTGCCGATAGCCTCCACCCGAAACTTGTTCCACTCCTCGGATTTGAACGCGGATTTCGCCGGCGGATTGCACTCGAGATTGTATAGCCAGCCGCGGCGAGCTTCGTCATAGATGCCGCCGCTCCACGCCCGCGGCGAGGCATCGGTTTCGATTTGATAGCCGTGCACGCGGCCATCTTTGAAATCTTTCCGGCTGTGGCTGCGAATCTGCACGCCGGAATTCAGGCCATCGGCGATTTTGGTTTCGTACTCGAGGATGAAATCGCCGTACTCTTTTCCAGTGGCGAGAAATGTGTTCGGCGTCCCCAATTTGCCGATGCCGACGATTTCGCCATTTTCAACTTTGAACTCGGCGGTACCGTTGAGGACTTTCCAGCCTTTGAGGTTTTTGCCGTTGAATAGGTTTTGCCACTTATTGTCGGGTTGTGTCACAGACGCAACGGCTAAAATAAAAATTACTGTTATCATCCTTTTCATTGCATCTCCTCACACGGAAATAGTGATCAGAAAGGTA